>NZ_JASJXN010000062.1:0-13790 GCF_035018705.1 Undibacterium sp. RTI2.2
AAAATCGTTCTGAACAAGCCGATAAAATGGAAAAATTTGGACGCTGACAGGTGGTAAATATTGAACGCTGTTTGACATGCCTTGGCCTCGCTCTCACGCAGCAGGCCGCGATGGATGGCGATTTCGCCCGCGTGATCGACAGCTACGATAGCCCCGGCCATCGTCAGCACCTCGGGTGCAAACACCAACAGCGATTGCTCGATGATGTCGAGTTCCGCACCAAGTTTGTCGCTTTCCTCATAGAGGGGCGAGGCTTCTTCCTCCGCGATGTCCTCGGCATCGTCGGCATTCAGCTTGTCGTCGATGGCCTGTTGCCGCGATTGCAGCTTGGCGATGCGCTTGGCCTCGCTCTTGTTTGGCGTGCGCCGCTCACGGCGGGCACGCTGGAAGCCGTGCAGTTCCGCCGATGTGATGCGTGGCACCGTTTCGACCCATGCCCAACCTTCTGCACGGGTACTGTCCGCAGCGGCTGCAAGTTTGTCTCGCGCCAATGTATCCAGCAATGCCGCATCGGAGAGGAACACGCCCCGTGTGTCGTCCGAGAACAGGTCGCGCCGCACCCCACCGCCTGCGGCCTCGTAGGTTTCGATGCCAACGAAGCGCGCCAGCGCATCGCGCGTGGCGTCGATCTCGCGTTCGGTCAGGTGTTCGCGCAGCGCCTGTGCGCTACGCTGCCACTGCGGCGCGTCATAGAATGCCGCCTCCTGTGCGCTGTGGTCGTCCGTGATGGCGAGCGCCATCAACTGGTCGAGTGTGACAGTATCGGCGCGATAGTCGGCCAGCAGACGCGGCGAGACATTCGCCAGCTTCAAACGGCGCTGCACCACAAGCGGTGTCACACCAAAATCAGCGGCAATATCTTCGACAGGCCGACCTTCGGCCACCAACGCGGCGAACGCCTCGAACTGCTCGCCGGGGTGCATGGCTTCGCGCTGCACGTTCTCGGTCAGGCTCACGGTACGTGCCGACGCATCCGGCACCAACAGGCAAGGCACTTCATGGGTCTTGGCAAGCTTGCGCCGCTTCGCCAGCAGCTTCAACGCTGCCAGACGCCGCTTACCTGCGACGACTTCGTAATGCTCACCATCGCTCGACGCGGTGACAGTGAGATTTTGCAGCAGACCGACGCGGGCAATGCTTGATGCAAGCTCGGGAATCGACGCGCCGCCGCTCTTGCGCACGTTGCGGCTCGAAGGCCGCAACTGCGACAGCGGAATCAGCAGCAGGTCGTATGCCGCAATGGTAGCTGCGGCAGGGGTAAAAACTGCCGCGTGCAGTGCTTGGGTTTCTTGATGGGTAATGGTGTTCATGGTGATAGCTCCTATCCCTCGCGGGAGGTTGAAAATAAAAATGGATGAAGAAAAATTCGTTGTCGATTTCACGGTGTCGATGTCTGCATGCGCTGCCTCCTGTGGTTTCAAAGCTGACCGGATTCCAAGATTCGGAGCCCGTTGTGGCTTTGGTTGGTTCGGCGCAGAGACCTGGGCCGGTCCCTGTTTGCCGCCGTCTTTCCTGAGTTCATCGCCCGCGAAAACCCGGGCCAGCGAGGGACTGGCTGTCAAGGAAGAAGCGCCGGGTTGGTGCGGCCCGCAGCGCAGCGAGGACACGGCCCTGCGCGCCTTGACGGCCAGGCACTGCGGGCTACGGTCGCGGGAAATAGCGATGAACTTGGGGAAAGACGAAGAGCGGTCGATGGGCCAGGGGATGCGCTGAAACCAACGCCGCGCGGCAAGCGCCACTGCGTGCCAAAGGCACGCCTAGATGGATGGTTGACCGATCAGGTGCCACCTGTTCGGCGGCATTGCAGGGGCGCCAAACACAGTGCGGCGGGGATGGGCTGCACAGCCGATCCCCTGGAGGGCAAACGCAGTGCGCAGGCGTCAGCCGACCCCAGGGAGGGAACGATGGAAGCCCGAGAGGGGCGAGACGCTATGGCGGCTCGATGCCATGCACGACAGCGCGGCCCGGCCGTGCCGGGAGACGCAAAAACAATTCAGACAGGAGCGTCGAACTGCCCAATGCGAAGCATCTGGCACCTATCGGTTGGTTCCTCATGCCAACGATGGCGAACACTTACAGCCATCGAGTGGTCGCGTAGCGACCGCCGCCGTGCGCCCAGACGGAACGGATGGGCGCACGGCGGCCTGGCCGCCCGCCGTTGCCCCGTGTGCCTCCAATGTCGAGGGGGCATTGCGCCCCCTCGTTGATTCAGCCGGTCAAGCCTTGAGCCGCTTCATGCCTTCGGCCAGCATCCACAAAGCCCGGTTGATCTTGACGTTCTGGTCAATGCCTTGAATGGGCCGGGTGCTGTGCCTGCGTCCGGTGGCGGTGCGTCCGTGCAATCCGCCTTGCGTCAAATTCTCCTGCACGCGGTTATAAGCACTCCACAAATCGGGCCGGTCGTCATCGCGGCGGCGCGGCGTCAATAGTTGCGATTCGGTGATGGGTGCGGGCGTGGTCGGGTCATCGTACTTGAGGGACAGCGCCGCATGGGCAAACACTTCGGCCTCGCCTCGGTCCAGCGTAATGGCGCGCATCTCGTCGCGGCGTTCGCGCACAAGGTCGAAACCGTCCAGTACGTCAAACGCGCCTTCGATCACTTGTCCGACCACATCGCCTTTATGTGGGATGCGCAAATCGGCCACGGTATCGCCGCACACCAAGCCGTTTTTGCAGACGAAGCGGAACATGCCCGCCAACATTTGATAGCTGCTGGTGCCATCGTGCGAGTTCAGCAAAATGATTTCGTTGGCCTCCGCGCCATTGATCTGGTCGGCATGGCGCAGGCGCACCATGTGCTTGGTGTGCTCGCGCTTGCCTTCATCGCGCACACGGGTCTGGCAAACCATAAAGGGCTGGAATCCTTCCTTGCGCAGTTCGGACAACACCGCGCCGGTGGCAATGTAGCGGTAACGGTCTGAGCGGCTTTCGTGCTTGTCGTCGGCAAAGATGGACGGGGCCACGGTGCGGATTTGGTCATCCGACAGCGGATGATCGGCGCGCAGCACGGGGGAGCGGGAAGCGAAACGGGAACTGAGTTGCATGGTCTTTCTCCTGTGATTGAAGCTGTGGTTTCAAAGCTGACCGGATTCCAAGATTCGGAGCCCGTTGTGGCTTTGGTTGTTTCGGCGCGGAGACCTGGGCCGGTCCCTGTTTGCCGCCGTCTTTCCTGAGTTCATCGCCCGCGAAAAACCGGGCCTGCGAGGGATTGGCCGTCAAGGAAGAAGCGCAGGGTTGGTGCGGCCCGCGGCACAGCGAGGACTCGGCCCTGTGCGCCTTGACGGCCAGGCACTGCGGGCTAAGGTCGCGGGAAAAAGCGATGAACTTGGGGAAAGACGAACAGCGGTCGATGGGCCAGGCGATGCGCTGAATCCAACGCCGCGCGGCGAGCGCCACTGCGTGCTGCAAGCACGCCTGACTGGAAGTAAGCAAAGCGCGTAGCGCGAAAACTGCACCGTGTACTGGCCGATCAGGCGCAGCCTGTTCGGCGGTCCTGCGGGGCGCCAAGCCTGCGCGGCGGGGTGGGCGTCAGCCGACCCCTGGAGGCAAGCGTAGCGCGCAGCCTTTACTGCACGTCAAGGACGCAGCAAAAAAAGGGGCAATGCCCCCTCGGGCTACAACAGCCCGCGTTCGGCAAAACTCAGGATATCGCCACCAGCGACGATCAGGTGATCCAGCACTCGCACGTCCACCAGCGCCAGTGCCGACTTCAGCGCCTGCGTGAGCATCTCGTCGGCGCGCGACGGTTGGGTTGAACCGCTCGGATGGTTATGCACCAGCAGTAACGCAGCGCTGTTCCTGGCCAGGGACTCCTTGACCACCTCGCGCGGATACACCGATGTCTGGCTCACCGTGCCGCGAAACATCTCGACGTATTCGATGACACGGTTCTGTGCATCCAGATGGATAACGGCGAACACCTCGTGCTCCAGTGCCCCCAGCTTCACCCGCAGGAAGTCGCGCACCACCTGCGGCGAGTTCAGGACCTCGCAGTCGCGCATTTGTCCTGCGAGTACACGCTGCGCAGCCTGCAACACCTCGTCGGCATTGGCAGGACGGTAGTCGCCCGTGACATCGCGAACGAGAAGGGAAGAATCGAGAGAATGAGTAAGTTGCGACATGATCGTGCTCCAGTTCGAATCGGGCGGAATTGCCTGGAACCGGAGGAACACGCCGCAGCGCAAGCAGTCAGGGGTCGCAGACGGCCGCATGGACGCCAGCGTGCAGCGCACGCGCAGCCCTTGACGGCGAGAACGGCGTGGTACATTGAAGGGAACAGCAAGACCACCCCACACACTCCACCGCCTTAACGGCAAGCGGCGCGCGCAGGCCCAAAGGGCCGGAGGCGTCAGGGATCAATGCCGAATGGCCGTGACTCGGCACGAGGCGCGGGGCAACGCCCGCGAGCCCGACGGCGGCTACGCCGGGACGCCCGGCATCGCTCAACAAAATTCACTGCACAGTAAATATTGCTGTTTTGTCGAATATCGGTAGGGAAAAATTAAAACGGCAAATCGTCGTCGGGTGCTTTCTACCTGACCGACGCTATAACGGCTAGTCTGAGTGAGCAACAAGGGTGTCCGCGCCTGCATATGTTTAATCACGTTATGCTTGTCAGGCTATACCCGGACGGATATAATTCCCGGCACGAGGGCACCAATTGCTCTGAACGCGGCCAAAATATATGGTTGCCTCACGTGGGTTAAGCCGGAGATCATGATGCGAAGCAGCGAAAACCATACAGGGACGGACAACGTGCTTGTCGATCTGGGGATCGACGGCGGAGAAGAGTTGTCCGCGAAGGCCGTGCTCGCTGTCAAGATCAATGACTTGATCGACCAGCGCGACCTCAGCCAGACCGAAGTAGCCGCCATCATTGGTATGACGCAGCCCAAGGTGTCCCAGGTTCGGCGCTATAAGCTCCAGAACATTTCCCTTGAGCGTCTAATGCAGGCGCTCGTATCGCTCGACCAGCACGTCGAGATAGTGATTCGACCTGCACGCTGCACCGATTCCGCCGGCATTACGGTGGCCGCATGAAGGACTCGCTGCTTGGCATCGACGGGGAGAGTCTCCTCGGACGTGCTTCCGCACATACTTCAAGGGAGGGACGGCATGGCTAGCGCGGAACAATTGAAAGCTCTGGTGAAGTCCCATATCAGCCGGGATGACGGTCAGTTTTATTCCGTCGCCATGCAAGTGGCCGCCCACGAAGCCAAGGTCGGGCACGGAAAACTGGCGGAAGAACTGCGCGATATGATCGATGCAGCGAAGGCCCGTGTGGTACCGGGCGAACCAGGCAAGCTGGTTCCACTTGCCCGACCGCGCGGCGAACTCGCCAATCTGCTCGGTGTAACTTACCCAAAGAATCGGCTTGCGGACATGGTGCTTGATGTGCAGGCATCGGAGCAACTGCACCGCATCTTGAAGGAGCAGCGCCTGTTCGCGCGTATTCGTGAGCATGGCCTGTCGCCGCGTCGCAAATTGCTTTTGGTGGGGCCTCCCGGTACGGGCAAAACGATGACGGCATCGGTGCTGGCCGGCGAGCTGGGCGTTCCTTTGTTCCTGGTGCGGTTGGACGCGCTTATCACCAAATTCATGGGCGAGACCGCTGCGAAGCTGCGTCAGGTTTTCGATGCGATTGCTGAGGTGCGTGGGGTCTATTTCTTTGATGAGTTCGATGCGATCGGATCGCAGCGTGGGCTAGCCAACGATGTCGGCGAGATTAGGCGTGTGCTCAACAGCTTTCTGCAGATGATCGAGCACGACGAGTCGAACAGTCTCATCATCGCCGCAACCAACCATCCGGAAATTCTAGACCACGCCTTATTCCGTCGTTTCGACGACATGATCGAATATCACCTCCCGACAGTGGCGCAGGCGGGCGAACTAATTCGCTCGCGTTTGGGCGGTTTCGTACCTAAACCGTTCCCGCTCAAGGTACTCGCCGCTAAAGCCGAAGGGCTTAGCTACGCTGAGATCCGCCGCGCCGTAGATGATGCGATTAAAGAAGCGGTTATGCATGACGAAGAACGCACCACGCAAGAACGCCTGAGTCTCGCGTTGCTGGAGCGCCGACAGCTCAGCCAAAAGCTGGCAAATAACAATAAGACAACGTCCAGCCATGCCGGATCAACCTCACGATAAGCGTCCGCACCTCGTACTGCACAACACGGCCAAGCCGCTTGCGTTCACGGCGCACACACCCAATGGGGGTGGGCGTAAGACCGTGCCTGAACTGCCTCGACAACAGCATGGCCAATCGCTTCGGAACCAGCTCACTGCATTGAAGCCGGTTGCCGCCGCCACGATCGCCGCGCAGCAGCAGCAAGGACTGGAAGGCGGGCTGGGCTTGCAGATCCAGTTTGTCAGCCAACCCGAGGTCGAGCTGGCCTTTGAGAGCCTTGCGAACAGCACAAAGAAAATCGAACTGCTTAGTGTTAGCAAGGAAGGTGATATCACTTTCGCCAACGTATTTGTTCCCGATGGCCAGTTAGAGCATTTTGAGAAGTACGTAACTGCATACCTCGAAGAAAAGAAGAACAAGAACGGCGACGCCATCGACCACCGCCCCTTGCTCGACACCATTGCATCGATTCGTGTTGCGGAGTTGCGTGCCCTGTGGACGGACGATCCCGCGCTGCTACCCGCAGACCCGGCCGCAGCATTCTGGTGGGAGGTCTGGCTTCCAGCGCGCGCAGTCGGCCAACGCCAGAATGTGGTGGCGGATTTTAAGAAGGTCGCGGAGCTGGCCGGTTGCGTCGTTGGCCCTGCACAGGCCAATTTTCCGGAACGCACGGTCTTGCTGATGTACGGCTCACAAGAGCAGTTCTCCGCGTCGGTGATGACGCTCAACTGCGTGGCGGAACTGCGCAGGGCCAAGGATACGGCTGAATTCTTTGACGGCATGGGCGTGGACGAGCAGCGGCAATGGGTGAATGACCTGGTGGACCGCACGCAATTTGCAGGCGATGGTGATGAGGTTCCCTATGTCTGTCTTCTGGACTCGGGGGTCAACCGTGGTCATCCCCTGCTGGCCCCTTTTTTGGCGGGCGGCGATCTGCACACGGTCGAACCGGAGTGGGGTGTGGATGACCGGGCAAATCACGGCACCGGGTTAGCCGGTCTGGTGGCACACGGTGACCTGACAGACAAGCTCGGGGCTAATGATCTTTTTCGCACACAGCACCGTATCGAGTCGGTCAAACTCACGCCAAATGATGGCGCCAACCCAGGCACTGCGAAGCATCATGCTTATCTGTTCGCCGAAGGGGTAAGCCGCCCGGAGATTGCAGCGCCACTGCGCCGTCGCGTCTTCACATCGGCCGTAACCGCTTCGGACTATCGAGATCGCGGACGTCCATCGTCGTGGTCGTCCGCTGTGGATAGATTGGCGGCTGATGCTGACGGGGCTGGACAGTTTCCCAGGCTCTTTATCCTATCGGCAGGAAATACCAACCAGCACGATGCCTGGATGGCCTATCCCGCCAGTTTGTCGACCAACTTGGTCCATGATCCTGGGCAGGCGTGGAACGCCATTACCGTGGGTGCATGTACCGAAAAGATCGATACCGAAGATGCTGCCGTTGAGGCCATTGCTGCGGAAGGTGGACTGAGCCCCTACACCACCACATCACGGACTTGGGACGGTGCTTGGCCACTGAAGCCTGACGTGGTGTTGGAGGGCGGCAATGTCAGTCGGGATGCGTTCGGCGCTGCGGGCATGCCGAGCCTCAATTTGCTCACCACGCATCATCGCCCAGACGAGCGCTTGCTGACGACGACCAATGCGACGAGCGCCGCTTCGGCCCTGTGCGCACGGATGGCGGCACAGCTCATGAGTGCTTATCCCGCACTGCGTCCGGAAACGATTCGTGCCCTGATCGTCCACTCTGCCGAATGGAGTGACGCGATGCGGGGGATGTATCTGCCCGTCAATCGGCCGGCGAACAAGAACGACTATGTCGACCTGATCCGCCACTGTGGGTGGGGTACGCCTGATCTGGAGCGTGCGCAGTGGAGCGCGAGCAACTCGCTGACCCTGGTGGTTGAAGACTTGGTCCATCCCTATGTGAAGGACAAAAAGAAAGGGATCGTGAGTCGTGACATGAACTTGCATGCGCTGCCGTGGCCCAAAGAGCAATTGGAGGCGTTGCAGAACGCCAAAGTGCAGATGCGCGTCACCTTGTCGTATTTCATTGAACCTAATCCTTCCGCGCGCGGTATTGCTTCGAAGTTCCACTATCCGTCGCACCGTTTGCGTTTCGATGTTCAGCGCCCGCTCGATGCGACCACGGAGGACTTTGTTGCACGGGTCAATGCCGCCGCTGAGCGGGAAGATGATGGCGACCCGGTCAACCCAAAAGATCCAAATTGGTACTTGGGCGATCGGCAGCGCCACCGAGGCTCCTTGCATCAGGATGTTTGGGAGGGGACTGCCGCCGAACTCGCCAGTCGAGGCTTCATTGCGGTGTACCCATCGGCCGGATGGTGGCGCACGCGGCCCGCGCTGGAGCGTTACGACCTGCCGGCTCGTTACAGCCTGATCGTGTCGATTCGGACCGAACAGATGGAAGTCGATCTGTACAACGCGATCGCGCAGCAGATCGTCATCGAGGTCTAATCGAAATAATGTCATTGTGCCGTCGGTTTAATGATCTGAAATCCTCTGGCTTCATAGACATGGGAATGGGGAGAAAAATTAAATGCGCATCAAGCATGTAGAGATTGAAAATTTCAGACTCCTGCGGAGTGTCGCGATAGGATTAGAAGAGCGGACGACGCTGATCGTCGGCCGCAACAACAGCGGCAAGACCTCAATAGCTGAGCTGTTCCGTCGGCTACTTTCCGAACGGACTCCGACGTTTCGGCTGGAGGATTTCTCCCTCGGCTGTCATGAATGCTTTTGGACAGCATTCGCTGCGTTTCGGGCCGGCGCAGATGCCTCCGATGTGCTCGGACACCTCCCGTCGATCAGAATCACCCTCGACATTTCCTATGATGTAGATGCGCCCGATCTAGGGCCGCTCAGCGACTGCATCATTGATCTCAATCCAGACTGTTCAGAGGCGCGGCTGGTTCTCACTTTTGGTCCGCGATCGACGGCAATCGAATCACTGTTCGCCGGGATCGTCGCGGCCGGCGAAGATATGGCCGCCGACCGTATCACTCTGTTTCGCGCGCTCGGGAGCCGGTTGCCGGGCGCTTATGCATCCTCACTTGAGGCGGTCGATCCTAACGATCCAACCAATCGCAAGACCCTAGAGCCGAAGACGCTCACCGCGCTGGTTCGCGGTGGCTTCATTAACGCGCAGCGGGGATTGGACGATGACACCCACCGCGAGCGCGATGTGCTCGGCAAAGTCGTCGAAGTGCTCTTCCAGTCGGCATTGACTGATCCACTTGATCCGGAAAAACGCACGACTGCCGAACAGTTGAAAGCGGCGGTGGAGCAGATCCAGGGTGACCTGCATGCCGGCTTTAATGCGAAGCTGACTTCCTTGCTGCCCACGTTCGATCTTTTCGGCTATCCGGGGTTAGCCGACCCCGGCCTAGTTACCGAAACCAGCTTTGATGTTGATAAGCTGCTCAATGACCACACCAAGGTTCGCTATTTGGGTGTGAACGGCGTCACATTGCCCGAGACATACAACGGCCTCGGGGTGCGCAACCTCGTTTATATGCTCCTGCAGTTGCTGCGCTTCTTTCGCGAGTATCAGGCGACCCCGGCGGCGGCTGGGGTGCATCTAGTTTTCATTGAGGAGCCGGAGGCCCATCTGCATCCGCAAATGCAGGAGGTCTTCATCCGCCAGCTCGACCAGATCACGAGCGCGTTCGTGGCGCAGCTCAACGAGAACCGGCCTTGGCCGGTGCAGTTCGTCGTGTCCACCCATTCACCGCACATGGCGAACGAAGCACGTTTCGAATCCATGCGCTATTTCCTGTCAGTGCCGGATGGCGAAGGCCTACGCCGGTCGGTTATTAAAGATTTGCGACAGGGAATGGGCGACGCGCCAGCGCCCGACCGGGAGTTCTTGCACCAGTATCTGACACTGACTCGGTGTGATCTGTTCTTCGCCGACAAGGCCGTCCTCATCGAGGGCACCTCGGAGCGGCTCCTGCTTCCGGCCATGATTCGCAAGACTGACGCCGCCGCTGCCGGCGAGCCACAACTGGCGAGCCAATATTTAACGGTGATGGAGGTCGGGGGCGCTTACGCGCACCGGTTTTTTGATCTTCTGACCTTCCTTGAATTACGCACACTGATCATCACCGACATCGACGCCGTGAAAGCCAACGAGAAAGGGAAGCGCGTGGCAGTGCCCGTTGCGGGGGGCGAATTCACGAGCAACGGCTGCATCAAGGCTTGGTTCGAAAATGATGTTTCGCCAGCCGCATTGCTGGCGAAGACGTCGGTCGAAAAAATGGTCGGCGTTCGCCGACTCGCCTACCAAATCCCCGAGGCAGACGGCGGGCCGTGCGCGCGTAGCTTTGAAGATGCGTTCATTCTTGCAAATCCCGGCCGCTTTCCACTTGGCGATGGGGATGCTGCGGAACTCGCCTATGAGCACGCCGCAGAGCAGAAAAAGTCGACGTTTGCGTTGGAGCACGCTATCGAGCACACGGACTGGAACGTGCCCCGCTACATTTCGGAGGGCTTGCGCTGGTTAGCTCACGGCAACCTTGCCGCCCTGGAGCCGCCACCCGCTGTCGCTGTCGCAATCGTTGCCGAAGTGGTCGGTGTCGCCCTGAATGTCGCTGAGGAAGACGAGAATGGTTGATGGTGTCGAAAGTCCCGCCGATGCCGCCGGCCGCGTCGCGCTTGAACGGATGTTTCTTTGCCTCGACGAGGGGAGGAGCTTTCGTTTGGAGGCAGGCGCCGGTGCGGGCAAAACCTATTCGCTCGACAAGGCGCTTCGTCGACTGATTGACCAACGCGGCTCAGAGCTTCTTCGCCAGCGTCAGCAGGTTGGTTGCATCACATACACGAACGTCGCCAAGGACGAGATACTTTCGCGTATCGGAGCACATCCGGCGGTGCGGTCAGAGACCGTCCATGGCTTTTGCTGGTCAATCCTGCAGGATTTTCAGACGACCCTGCGCGCGATTGTGCCCGGATTGCCCGGATGGGCGGAGAGGTTGGTGCCAACTGGTGGCATCGGCGCTCGACGGGTGCACTATGAGCTTGGCTTCCCAAGCGTGGGGGAAGAGCAGGTCACGATCCGGCATGAGGATGTGCTTGCACTGATGATTCACGTCATGGCACTGCCGAAGTTTCGGGCGGTGCTAACCGCACGTTACCCGGTGCTCCTGATTGACGAGTACCAGGACACCGACGCAGCGTTTGTTGACGCACTTAAGATTTGGTTTCTCGATCGCGGCGAAGGGCCACTGATTGGGTTGTTCGGCGATCATTGGCAGAAAATTTATGGCGACGGATGCGGCTCGGTTGAGCATGCCGCGCTTGAGGTAATCGACAAGAACGCCAATTTCCGCTCGGTGGCCCCGATCGTGCAGATGCTGAATCGTATGCGCCCCGATCTGCCGCAGATGGTGAGTGACCCTGACGCGCCAGGCGAAGCGCGCGTATTCCACACCAATGCATGGCAAGGAGTCCGGCGCACGGGACAGGGCGGCGGCCACTGGACAGGCGATACCAGCGCCGACGCGGCCAGAGCCTATTTCGGTCACATCAAGAGACGGCTCAGCGGCGAGGGCTGGGATTTCGCAGTTGGGAAGACGAAGATACTCATGCTCAGCCATAGCGTTCTGGCTCGCGAACAGGGATACGCGAGCATTCCGCCGATTTACGGTCAGTTCAACGACCCCTGGCTGAAGAAAGATGATCCCTATATCAAGTTTCTGACCGACCAGCTTGAACCGGCTTGCGCGGCGTTCGAAGCGCGGCGTTACGGCGAGATGTTCGAGTGCTTCGGCGCGGGCATGCCGCGTATCCGCAAGCACATGGACAAGGTCGCATGGGCTGACGCGATGGTGAAGTTGATCGCGCTACGGCTTTCTGGATCGATTGGTGAGGTGATCGACTTTATCGCTGCGCAGCCACACATGCGGCTTCCCGAGGCGGTGGAGGAACGCGAAAGAAGGCTGGTGGAAACGGGGCCTGAACCTGTCGAGGGAGAGTCACGGCGTGTCACCCAGTTGCGCAAGCTGCGGGCCGTCTCTTACGCTGAGGTTATAGCGCTAGACCGATTCATTGATGGCCATACGCCGTTTGCAACGAAACATGGCGTGAAGGGCGCCGAGTTTGAGAATGTCCTCGTGGTCGTCGGCAGAGGCTGGAATAAGTACGATTTCGCCCAGATGCTCGCATGGAGCGACGCCGGCCCACCGGCCGACAAGTTGGAGTTTTACGAAAATAATCGAAATCTTTTCTACGTCGCTTGCTCTCGGCCGAAGGTTCGCCTAGCGCTGCTCTTCACACAGTTTCTGAGCCCAAATGCCATGACCAAGCTGACGGATTGGTTCAGCGCGGAAAATGTCGTCGCGCTGCCCGGCCAGCCTGATGAGGCACTGGCATGATCGGTCCCGCTATACGTGCCGGAGGGGCGGTTTAGTGGAGGCCGGGTCCCCAACGGATGGGCTCGACTTCACGGGGCTGACTGCACTGGCCGCGAGCAATGTGCAAGCGGCCATCGCGAGTGGTGACAACTTCCATGGTTATATTCCGTCGGAAAGCCTTGAGTTCATCGTTCGGAACTATCGCCGGCTCGCATCTATGAAGGCGCTCGAAGCGGCGTGGCTGGATGCTTATGTGCATGCGTCCAATTTCAAAGAGTATGGCGTTGAGATGCTCAAGGCTGTGTTCGATGCATGCGACCGAGATCGTCTGCTTGAACTCAAGCCAGTAGGCAATTTGGGCGCTGTGGCGGCAGGTGGTCGGGTGACCCTGTTTCGCGGCTGCGCCGGTTCTGTCCTTAGCATGGGAATGTCGTGGACCACATCGCTCGACAAGGCGATCTGGTATGCGGCCCATCACGCGGAGTTCTACGATCTGACGGATCTTGCGGTCTACGTGACAACGCTGCCAGTGGCGGAGATATATTGCCGGCTCGACCACTACGATCATGATTTCATCGCCTATCCGCGTCAGGCGTGGCGCGTCGATGTTCCGGTCGAAGAATACCGATTGGACCGTCCTCGCTGAATGGATAACCGGTAGTTTGGCCGAGAAATCGCTGGTCATCAGCGTGTGTTCGTCGAATTTCGTATCCGATGCTCGATGGATATCAATTGAATTTCATTGTGGTGGTTGTTTTGCATTGGCCCTTTGTTGGATCGCTTGGCATCGCTCCATCAGAGATTCAAATGGCTCCGCGTCATCGAGGAATAAGCCGTCATCGACCATGTGTTGATAGTCGGTTGCCAATTTGGCCAACGCGCCGTCATCCGGTACAAGCTGGAGCCCACCTGCGACCGCTGCGTGATAGTTGATGGCGTCGCCGCGCGTGTTCTTTTCTGCAAAGAACACGCTCTTGTGATCAGCAACCGCGCGGGCGAGAGCTTTGTCCGCGATAGCTGCGGCGGCGAAGCCGGCAGCGTCCAGCCTCGTCACGTCGTGCCAGTGACGCGCGAAGCGGTCACCACCGCGAAACTCGCCCTGCGCGCAAAAAACGTGTATCGCCGTGGCCTTCTCCCAAAAGGTGCGCTCGGCGCGCATAACCTGTGGTGTCGCGCTGGGAAACTCCACCCCTTGCTGTCAAACAGCGTGCAATACTTACCAGATTAGGGGTGGAAACAGCGTCCAAAAGTTTCCACCCTAGTGTGTCACC
>NZ_JASJXN010000063.1:0-13181 GCF_035018705.1 Undibacterium sp. RTI2.2
TGGTGACACACTAGGGTGGAAACTTTTGGACGCTGTTTCCACCCCTAATCTGGTAAGTATTGCACGCTGTTTGACACACGTGGTATTCGTTCCGTCAGCACCGCAGCACATGGAGGGGTGCTCGTTAGCCCAACCAAGAATGCATTGATTCCGGAATACATGCGAATTGATTCAGGTGCGTACGAAGAAGATTGTGCATGGGCAATACCGGCAGTAGTCTTCGAGGCAGATTGGCGCAATTGGGCTAATACTACCAACTGGACAACGGGAGAATTCCAAATGGAATGCGCGTGGAACAGCCTCAAAAACTGGTATCCAGATGCGTATGAGAAATTTGCCGGTAAGGTACTTCAGATCGGTGAGTCCTACGTGAACGATGAGCGGCTACTCAAAGCGCAAGTCAGAGAGGCGTTTGTCGTATCGGCAGCATGGGGCGAGTGGCAAGAGGGCGTTCCGAAAGGTATGGTCGGAGTTCTGGCGAGACGCGATTCTGACGGCGACCGAATCTATTGTTTGGTACCAAAGGAAGAGTACGAGACGCGAAAAAACTTGGTTGTTGGTAAAGCAGGCACATTCGTAGTGGACCAGGCACGTCATCAAACCATTCCTATGCCACAGTATGCGATGTAGGAAGATTTGAAGGTTCACCTGACTAACAAAAAATGTTTAATCAACATTGGAAAAGTAGTTAATCAACGCCGGTAACGGCAATTAATCAACCATAAGGGAACCGTTCTGGTTTCCATCAATTTTTGAGGTATTTTATGTATCTACAAATTAATGACAAGATGTCACCCGAAGATGCTGCTGATGCTCTGGTATTGCATGCAACCAATATCGCAGCTGCAATTAAACGACATGACAACTGCTTTTTCGATAACCGCGCAGTAAGTCTTAAGGTTGTGCTCAATTTGTTAGAGCAGTATGTTCGACAAGAAGATCTGGCAAACCTGGACACCCAACAACCACAGGTTATGGGTACATAGTTCAAGGAAAAGTAGTTTCAAATCAAACGCCGGTAAGAATACCGGTCGCTCAATCAACAGCCATCGGATTCGACCTAACGGCGAATTCTTTGGTGTATTCTGCTATTATTAGGCAAAGGAGTAAGAAATGGCGATGTCAATACAATTTGATACCCTCGATTATGCAAGAAAACTTGAAACTGCCGGTGTATCGGCGGCTAATGCTGAATTGCAATCAAAATTGATGGCGGACGTCCTTGGGAAGTCGGTAGCATTTCCAGGTGATCTTGTCGCGATTGAACGCAATCTGACAAATAAGATCGAATCGAGTGAGCTGAAGATCGAAAATAAACTGGCAACCATGGGTGGTGAAATGGTACTGCTTAAATGGATGGTCGGAACCTCAATTGGGTTAAGTCTTACGATCCTCACAATTCTTTTGAAAACGTATATACGTTGATTTTTGGATTAATTTAAATGCCCTCTTTCCTACAAAGGATAGAGGGTTTTTTCTTGTTCCAAACTGAAATTGGTGTATTATTTGGGAATCTTCACTAGGGAACTGGCATCGTTAGAAATAGAAGTTTGTTTTACCCGTCTCTCAGAGGCATGGACTACAGATCGAGCTGGCGGCTAAACCAGCATCTGCAAGTATCAGGTTATCCTGAACATCCATTGGCATTTCTGCCAACCAATCATTTAAACAGAGTCTTGTCGCGTGCGTACTTGCGCAGATGACAGAATTTTTTCGTGCTCGTCACGATAAATGCAGCTGGTTCATCCAGTATTTTCAAAGCAGCACTTCAAGTTCATCCATGCACCGTGCATCGATGAGCCTTGCTCAATCATTTTAAGCGCCGATCATCGGCATTAATTTTGAAGTCACATATCCGTCTTTAACGTCGGAAAAGTAGTTTTTCACATCAATGCCGGTAACGGCAATCAACCACTCTGGAGGGAACGCCCTGCTGGGTAGTTTCCTCTTAAATTTTCAAGAGAGAATCAAATAAAATATGCATAAACCTTGGTACATGCCGGTCGTCAATTTTGGAACGCACGCCGTTGTAGGAACATTAATTTTTTTGATTGTTGGTGCTCCAGCTGTCGGATTGAACATTCTCGTTGAGTTACTAGAAACACACTTGAGAATTCACGGATTCGTGATCTATGCCCTGAAATTTCTTGAATCTGCTATTCTTGGCATTGACGTTGTGAGCGTGACGTATTACATTGTGGTTAAGAGCTACAAAGAAATTAAGGATATGACATCATGAACAATTATTCAATTTTGACCCACATCAAAGAAGTGGCGAAGGATGATTTGCGCGTTTGGGCAGCACCTTTTGTCGCCATCTATCGAACCGCAAAAAACGAGATAAAGCGGCCTAATGTGAATGGTAAAAAACACCAATTACGTTCGATCGATCACAAATAATTTTCTCTAAAGCAATACAAAAATACAAAACCCTCTTTCCTCAAGGATCGAGGGTTTTTTCTTGTCTCGGCCTAAATTTCGTGTATTATGTAAGAATGACCGCTAGGCAACTGGCATCGTTAAAAATAGAAGTTATTTTTACCCGCCTCTCAGAGGCACTGATCGAGCTGGCGGCTAAACCAGCATCTGCAATTACAGGTTATCCTGAACAATCATTGGCATCCCTGCCAAACCATCACTTATACAGAATCATGTCGCGTGCGTATTTACGCAGATGACAGAATTTTTTCGTGCCTGCACGATAAATGCAGCTGGGCTATCCAGTATTTTCAAAGCATCACTTCAAGTTCATCCATGCCAGGCGCATTGATGAGCTCTGCTAAAGTATTTTAAGCGCCGTTTCACGGCATTAATTTCGAAGTCACATCTCCTCTTTTCAGAGGTAATCAATCAACCTGCGGGAACATATCCCCGCATGGGGATATTCCGCTTATTTTCTAAGGAATATTATGTCTAATTTTGTAATTACAGTAGCCATTTCTGTCAAGGCAGAAAGTCAACTACCCCGCCCTAAAGGACGGAGCTTGAAGTCGAAGGGCAACGAGCTAGGTTGACCAGGCAAAGCGGTAACCAGCCCGCTTACGTTAGTAGTAGGTCGTTCAGACACACCAGCAGATGCTTCCTCAGTCTGCTGCTCTGTAAGGTGGTTATCAAGAAGGCGAAAGGAAAAACGCCCAAGGTAATAACCGCTGCCAGGCGTCGTAAGACACCTGGCAGGAGCCGACTGCTGACATTGCCGAGGGGAGACGCACCGCAAGGTGCGCGTCACCAGGCCCGTAAGGGCAGAGCCGCAAGGCCCAGCGGAGGTTAAAAGCCTTGCACTAATTTAACCGGGCCGCAATATAGGACGCGAACAGGTAATGGCCCAAAACGCATCGGCTGCTTTGCAGCCGGCGCTCTACCTCCCCGGGCTGAACCCCGAGGTTTCCCGCGCATCTAGATGAACCACAAGCCGAACGATGTCTTGAAAGCGCACTCGATAATTTAATGGGAGGGGATCTTGGATCTTTCGATCTCATCCAAACGCTAGAGAACGAAAAAACGCAGTACTACGTCTGGCATGGTGAAGGCCAATGTGACAATAAGACTGACAATCTTGAGGAAGCTCGCCGAATCAAGAAGGAGTTTTTAGACGAAGGCATTGCCGCATACATCGCTGACCACGAAAACAATACGATTGGTGATGAAATGGAAGCCATACCCGTCTTTGATGCAGGTCGTCAATTTGACAGCCCAACTGAAGCCATAGCGTTAATCATGCAGCAGTCCAATCCCACGGAAGCTTTGTTAGCAGTAGTACGCGCCAACGTCGAAGCGGGTGAATGTGGATTTGCATCAGAAGTTATCCGTGACTTTGGTGGGATTTAAAACCGAAGGAAAAGTAGTTAATCAAGGCCGGTAACGGCAATTCATTCAACCCAGTGGGCATCTCCCACTGGGAAATGTTCCACTATATATTTTTGGAGCAAAAAATGACTTTACTTACGGTATTCGCAAAGAAAGAAAAATCTACCGAACCACTTGATAAACTTCTTGGATTTTCAAATAAACTGGATACGGTTATTTACAAAGATAAAGAATGCACCCAATTCTTTGGCCGGTTCCCTTGGTACTTCATAAAAAATCCACGTCGGAACTCAAAGCTGATAACACTAGACTGCTGCAATTGGAATTTGGTTTGGTGTAATTAATCAAGATAAGTAGGTGTATCAGTCCCTCACCGACACTTGAAACACAAATGTCATTCCTTTTCTTGGGAGTGGCATTTTTCTTGCCAACACATCTCCGACTTTAACGTTCGAAAAGTAGTTAATCAACGCCTCACCCGAGGCAATTCAAATCAACCCAGGAGGGAATGTCCTTCTTGGGCATTCTCTTATTTTATTTAAGAGGAACACAACCATGGGCCGAGAAGCACAAACACCAGTAGCAAGCCGCTGGATGTTAAAGAATGAAACGAAGGGTCGTGTGTTTTTCGTTCTTGAGCGTAAACCATTCGGTAAACTCAGCCTGATGCAAGAGGGTCGCACTGTATTTTCAGATTCCTCAGTGAAGGACATACTTGCAAATTTCAACCGGCTTGAAGGCAGAGCGCATTTGCCTGCTGGCTGGACTGCATAACGTCGGAAAAGTATTTTTTCACATCAATGCCGGTAACGGCAATCAATCAACCCAGTGGGCATTCCCACTGGGGATGCTCCGTAATTAATAGGAGTAAATTAAAATGACAACATCATCACCTTGGGGCATAGCCCAGACCGTTAAAAACATTGCACGTGGTATTCGTTCCGTCAGCACCGCAGGACATGGTGGGGTGCTCGTTAGCCCAACCAAGAATGCATTGATTCCGGAATACATGCGAATTGATTCAGGTGCGTACGAAGAAGATTGTGCATGGGCAATACCGGCAGTAGTCTTCGAGGCAGATTGGCGCAATTGGGCTAATACTACCAACTGGACAACGGGAGAATTCCAAATGGAATGCGCGTGGAACAGCCTCAAAAACTGGTATCCAGATGCGTATGAGAAATTTGCCGGTAAGGTACTTCAGATCGGTGATTCCTATGTGAACGATGAGCGGCTACTCAAGGCGCAAGTAAGAGAAGAGTTTGTCGTATCGGCGGCATGGGGCGACTGGCAAGAGGGAGTTCCGAAAGATATGGTCGGAGTTCTGGCGAGACGCGATTCTGACGGCGACCGAATCTATTGTCTGGTGCCAAAGGAAGAGTACGAGACGCGAAAAAACCTGGTTGTTGGTAAAGCAGGCACATTCGTAGTGGACCAGGCACGTCATCAAACCATTCCTATGCCGCAGTATGCGATGTAGGAAGATTTGAAGGTTCACCTGACTAACGAAAAGGGTTTAATCAACGTTGGAAAAGTATTCTGTTCAGAGTTTGAACAGCTAAATCAACTGTCCGCAACGGACTATCAATAATAGCTCAATAGATCATTCGCCAACTAACATCGGCATATTGATCTTCGAGAGGAGAAAAAATGTTTTTCAAATTTGACGAAAAAGACGAACTGATCAAGCAGGCATATTTCGCTGCTCGCAGTCAGATCGTTAAGCCGCTGGTAGGGGATTATATTTTGTTCCCAACCGGTGAATTGGAGCGCTTTAGCCATGAGCATGAAAATTCCCTTCAGACTTCTCCGTCAGGTTCGTTCTACCTTGGGGCAGCAGGTTTAGCCAGTTTTAGTGGTGGACTTAACCCGGGAACACCTTTGGTAGCAATTACACGAACAGGAATGAAGTTACCAGGGACGTTTTGGTTTTTTCATCATGGAGAATCCGGAGCTCATCGTGGTGTCAACTTCGAGTTGTCATGCCGTGTTTTTATTACCACAGCACCGTACGAAGGGTATCTCGGGGAACAATTCCAGAACAAGGGGTTGCAAATTCTTAAAGATCAGCTGAAAGCGGAAATGTTGGGGTAGCTGTAAATCGCCAATATTTCAAACAAAAATGCCATTCCCTTCGGGGGTGGCATTTTTCTTGTCACCACATCTCCATCTTTAACGTCGGAAAAGTAGTGAATAGAGCCTCAACCGAGGCAATTAAAACAACGCATGCCGCATGTTCCTTTAAAGGACACGCGGCATTTCTACAAGGAGAACCGCATGCTGCAAATAACACTTGCAACCTGTAGCGCATGAGCTACAATCAAAACATGCTACAAATCGTTAAAACAGACGTTTATGCCGAGTGGTTTGTTAATTTACGTGATCGTAAGGCCAAGAACATAATTTTGGCGCGATTACGGCGAGTAGAACTGGGAAATTTTGGTAATAGTGAACCAGTTGGTGAAGGGGTAACCGAAATCAAAATTAATTTTGGACCCGGCTACCGAATCTATACGATGCGACATGGGATTGAAGTTGTTATCTTGCTGGCCGGAGGCGACAAGTCATCACAGAATCGTGATATTGCTAACGCGCTGAACATGGCTCGCGAAATGAAGGAGAGTAATAGTGGGTATTAAACTAACTAAGTGGGATGTTGTAGAACATCTCCAAACAGACCAAGACATGATCGGATATTTTGATGCGTGTCTAGCTGATGGAGACCCAGCATTGATCGCCGCCGCATTGGGAGATATTGCAAAGGCACGAGGGATGAGTCAAGTATCGAAAGATACCGGGCTGTCACGAGAAAATCTCTATCGCGCTTTGTCTGGCGTTGGAAATCCAGAGTTCTCGACAATCATCAAAGTTACTAAAGCGCTCGGGTTGACATTGCATGCAAGCAGCGAACCTGCTAACGCTTAAAGCTGAATTTAAACCAAGCCCTCTTTCCTGCAAAGGATCGAGGGTTTTTTCTTGTTCTAAACTGAAATTGGTGTATTATTTGAGAATTAAAGCTGGGCAACTAGCACCGTTTGAAGAAGTGAGTTTCACCCGTCTCTCAGAGGCACGGAATAGATCGAGCTGGCGGCTAAACCAGCATCTGCAAGTATCAGGGTTATCCTGAACATCCATTGGCATTCCTGCCAAACCATTATTCAAACAGAGTTTTGTCGCGTGCGTATTTGCGCAGATGACAGAATTTTTTCGTGCTCGCACGATAAATGCAGCTGGGTCAGCCAGTATTTTCAACAGCACCACTTCAAGTTCATCCATGCCAGGCGCATTGATGAGCTTTGCTCAATCATTTTAAGCGCCGTTCCACGGCATTAATTTCGAAGTCACATATCCGTCTTTAACGTCGGAAAAGTAGTTAATCAATGCCGGTAACGGTAATTCAATCAACAACCAAAGCGGGTACGCAAATCCCCTTTGGGATTGCTCCGCTTTTCAGGAGTCATAAATGAAACGCATTAAAACAAAAGTAAGACCAATCGTCATCGGTACTCGTGTGTACACTGATTCGCTGGACAGAGGTGAAGGAGTTGTTTATGCCATTCATAGCGAACAAACACCGACGGAATATGACGTTGTTTTTCATGATGGAGTGAAAGGTGCAAATCTCACTGAACACGCTTTTACAGGTCCCCGATGGTCATTTTTGGACGGGATATCCTCCCTTGAAGAAATCACGGATCTCTTAGCAAAATCTGCTAGTTCAAAAGCACAGAATATAGCTGACATGCAAAAAAAGAGTTTATGGAATCGTAATGACATTCAATTCCCACGATTAATCGCAGAAATTATGGCGTCACAATTGCTCGATACGCAGGCATTAACAGATACCATGGACATCACTCTCGATGAACTTAACGAATTATGTGATCGAGCTCAACAAAGTTGGCATGATGCACAATCATCGTCAGCTCAAAAATGTACTAAAGAAGAAATTTTGGTCAGCCTCAATGGTGGACAAAACTTCATAGCAGCTAAAGAAGGTGTTCGTATCATCTATCAAAACGTGATGGTCGACGGTGAAGATGGACGTGGTGAACTGCATATTAATGCAACTCACGAAGGTCTCATTTCCGATGTGTGGACTGATGGGATTTGTGACCAGCCCGGCAGTACTCCATCTGATTACAATATCGGAACGGAATCATCCACGATTGACGACATAGTTCATCGTCTAGTTACAGCTAACGACTAACAATCATTAGAAAAGCTGGTGCGGTAATAATCGCACTCACTTTAAACACAAATGCCATTTCCTTTTTTGGGAGTGGCATTTTTCTTTCCAACACATCTCCGTCTTTAACGTCGGAAAAGTATTCTGTTCAGAGTAACTGAATAGAATTCAACAATTAAATGCCTCAATCGAGGCATCAATCAACAAAGCGGCTACGCATCTCCGCTTTGGGGATGTTCCGCTAGTTTTTATTTAGGAACAATATGAAAATCAATCAATTTTTGAAGCAAGCAAGGAAGTGCAAATCTCGTAGCGATGTGAGGGATTTGTACGAAATATTTGAACGTGAATTTTGCGACTCAGTTGAGTTCGAGAAGCATCAAGTCTTTAACAAAGACTTTGAAGCTAACCCTGCAACGTTTTCGCTTGATCTCAATGTAAAACTATCAAATATGTTTTCAATCTCTGTTCAGCCACGCTTGGACAATTTAGACTTGAAAATTAGTGTTTCAGTGATTTACATGAAAGACGGTCAAGGTGAAATGAGTCGCAACTTCGAGGTCTTCCATGAAATGTTGGATGACGTCGAGTTCGATCAAACAATGATATTTGCCGAGGTTGCAACCCTTGCCAAAGAAACTGTTGAAAAAATGCATGCTGAGTTACTTGAAATGATGGGCATGACAGCCCAACAGGGCAAGGATTTAATCAGGCAGAAATTTTTTGGTGCCTTGCACTAGGAATTGTAGTTTTCAACGCCTCGATTTGAGGCAATTCAATCAACCAGTGCGGAAAGCATCCCGCCTGGGATGCTCCGCATAAGCATAGGAGCAGTAAATCATGACAACCCTATATAAACAGAAAAATGCGTATGAGGTGATGATTCGAAGAACGATCATTGCACGAATGCATATTAGACATAACGGCGAAAGGCAGCTTCGTATTCTGCAGGGCATGCCTCGGGAAGATACGCTTAATAAGCTCCTGACAGACTGTCCAATCTTTTGTCGCGAAAACGGAATCAATAGCAATACATATCCGTTGTTATTTTCGTAATCACAAATGCCATTTCCTTTTTTGGGAGTGGCATTTTTCTCGGCTAAACATATCCTTGTTTAACGTCGGAAAAGTAGTTAATCAAGGCCGGTAACGGCATTCAATCAAACCAAAGCGGATACGCAAATCCCGTTTTGGGATTGCTCTGCTTTTAATCGTATGGAGCTTATATGAAACAACTGTTTGCGTTTTTAAATGGCATGAGAGAGTTTCGATCATCATTTACAACTCACTATCCAGAAACACTAGAGGAATCGTACGGGTGGGGGCGAGAAATTGCTCACCGGCTGACGCTCAGAAAGTTTGAAGAATCTCATTAGTCATCTATTAAAGATGGTCTAACGGAAAAGTAACTTCTCAAATCATCGCCGGTAACGGTAATCAATCAACCTGTGCGGAACGCATCCCGCCTGGGATGCTCCGTATTTATAACCAATCTTGGAGTAAATATGAATACTTTAGACAAAGTAAAAACAGCAAATGAGGACATTCCAGTAACAATGGCATTGTTAGCATTCGTTGGTGTTTTACGTTCAGCACGTCAGCAATTTTTGGAACACAATCAATTATCAGAAGCTTTAAAACTTCCAATTGATAATAATTGGTATCAAAAATTTCAGGACCTCTTCTATTCTGGACTTAAGAAGGAAGCAGAATTAATCGGCTTAAAACTAAATCGAATCACATTTGAAACCATTATGGATTTAAAAGTGAGCGATGAAGTAATGGTAACTAGTTCCGATGATCTAGCAAAATTCTATGTGTTCAACGAATGGAGTGGAATTCGTAAGATTTCCCGCTAGGAAAAGTAGTTAATCAATCGCCGGTGACGGCACTAAAACCAACCCAGGAGGGAACCCTTCTGGGTCCCTTCAATTCGGAAGGAATAACAATGTATTTCAAAAGTCTATCAGAAGCTTCCAAGTGTCGAAATGAAGCCTCACGGTGTTTTCAGAATGGAAGGAGAACGCTTGCGTTGCGATGGGTAAATATTGGGAAGGGCTTCGTACGCAACGCGGCGCAATGTCGTATTGTTTTCTTTGAAAATGGTGATGTTCCTCTGCCGTAACTGAGAGGCAACAAAGCACAAAGTTCACAGTCGACACATTATTCCCATTTAGGTATAATTCAATATGAATATTAAACAGAAACCTCTCCACTGGATGGGATCTTCAAAGAAAGACTTGAAGGCTCTGCCAGCAGAAGTTCAGGACACATTTGGTCATGCGCTCAATATGGCACAGGATGGAATGAAATTCGACGGGGTGAAACCGCTACGTGGTTTTGGTGGGGCCTCTGTCCTCGAAGTTATTGAGGATTTTAATAGCGACACCTATCGCGCTGTCTACACGGTTAAATTCAAGGACGCAGTGTACGTTTTGCACTGTTTCCAGAAAAAATCAACCAAGGGCAGTGAAACGCCAAAGCCGGATATGGATCTGATTCACGAACGTTTTAAAGCGGCGGCAGCAATGCATGCAGAAGGAGAAAAGAAATGAGTGGAATCGACATCGAGAAGGGCAGTGGCAATGTGTATGCGGATCTCGGCTATGAAGAGGCGGGGGAAATGCAAGTGAAGTCGCGCCTGGCAGCCAAGATCAGCGAAATAATCAAACATCGCCATATCACCCAGCAAGAAGCAGCAGATATTCTTGGAATGACTCAACCCAAATTATCGGGGATGTTACGTGGCCAGTTCAGGGGAATTAGCGAGACAAAAATGTTGGAATGTCTTAACCGGCTAGGAAGAGATGTCCAGATTGTGATTCGAAAAGCATCACGCTCTCAACATAGTGGTAAAACAAGTGTCGTTTTTGCCTAAATAACCATGACCAACCAAACCCGCTTCGGCGGTTTTTTTTTCGTCCGAAATTTCGTGCCGATGCCGGATTGACGGCCAGGGAAATTTTCCGTTGAGTGGCGTCAACGCGTCATAAATCAGTTTTAAGAGCGAATTTCTTGTTACAATCGGAATATTCCAATTACGAGTTATTCCTGACATGGCAAAAGCACCACTTGTAAGTGACCAGCAGCTCAAAGAAATTATTAAAGTAGCGCGTATTTCAAGTAATGAACACGGGCTGCGCAACGTTGCGCTGATATTCACTCTCTTCGCAACAGGATTGACACCCAAAGAAATAGCTCAATTAGAGGTCCGAGATTATTGCAAGCGGTCGAATTTAGTTATCCCAGAAAGTGTGGTTCGGGCTGAGATCGCATTTAACGGTACCGAGCGTCCATTGATGTGGGTAGCTCCTAAAGTCGTAGCAGCCATTGATGCCTATCTGGAACATCGTGTACTTCATGGACTTGGTGTGTCTCTCAGGTCCGGTGAGGGTGGTGGATATCGCGGGCTTCAGCCAAAATCTGCTTTGTTCTTAGCACGTGATGGACAAGGATTTTCAATTAATTCGGCAGAAAAAAATGGAAAGACTTATACAGAGAGTAATTCTTTAACGCGCTTACTCAATAAGGTTATGAGTGATTCCAACATACATGGTCTTACTACAGCCAGTGCCAGGAGAACATTCGCCGTAAAACTCTATCAAAACAATAAGGGGGCGATCAATATCAAGGATGTGGCCCACATTCTCGGTCTAAAGAGTTTGAAGGCAGCTAAGAAATTGGTGGAAGCTGATGCTGTGAATATGCGTGATGCGATACAAGGAGTGATTTAATTTTTGGTGTTTTGAAACATTTTTGATTATTTATATATTATGGACTAAACTAAACTAAGTTTTAAAAAGGAGCATTATGCCAACCATTAATATACATGAAGCGAAAACACAGTTTTCAAAATTAGTTGAAACCGTTCTGCAGGGTGGTAACGTCACGATCGCTAGGGCCGGAAAGCCGGTGGCCAGGCTTGTTCCGATTGAAGAACCTACAGTTATGCGTAAGCCAGGCTCCATGAAGGGACAGATCAAGATTGCAGATGATTTTGATGCTCCCTTGCCGACAGAGCTACAAGATGCATTTGAGGGGCATTGATGCGGATATTGCTCGATACCCATGTTTATCTATGGTGGCTTCAGGACAGTACTCAACTTTCCAAGTCTGCCAGGCATAAGATCATGACTGCGACCGAGGTCTACGTGAGTAGTGCGTCGATTTGGGAAGTGGCTATCAAAGTTGGCATTGGTAAGCTCGATGTTGATGTGGATGTTTTAGTCGCAGAGATCGTCAAAAATGGATTTCAGGAGTTATCCGTCACTCCGGTACATGCTGCCAAAGTGAGGCATTTACCTGTGATTCATCGCGATCCGTTTGATCGAATTTTAATAGCGCAAGCGTTGTGCGAGCCACTGCAATTATTGACTGCAGATGGCATTTTGTCTGGATATTCAGAACTTATTGAAATGGTATAAAAATGGCCAATTTATTAGATTTAGCAGCAGAAGATATTAAATACAATCCAGATCCATTGCTGGATGCGGTAATCAAACACCTTCACTTAAAAAACGATGCAGCACTCTCACGTGTATTGGCAGTGGCTCCACCTGTCATCAGTAAAATACGCCATCGTAAATTACCGATTGGTGCGTCACTATTGATCCGCATGCACGAGGTCACCGATATCAGTATCAAGGATCTGCGTGGCTTGATGGGCGATCGTCGCGACAAATTTCGTATTAGTGACCTTTCATTCAAACCTAAATCGAATGCGAATACTTTGAAAGATGAATGACTTGAAAATTTCAACAACCCCTGGCTTGTACGAACGGTGGCTCTCAATAGAACGTGCCAGTGGTCGATCTATGACTGACATTCTTGCTGATCTCAATGCGGTCGCTGGCACCAATTACAAGCACAACTGGCCATCTGTAGTGGCTGGCCGGGGCTATGAGCTTGAGCGCTGTCCCGTTGCCGTGCGTCGTTACATGATGACGAAAGTGCTGGCGGATGAGTTGAGTGGGCTTGGAAAAGAAATACCAAAAAATCAGTTAGAAAAGTTAATAATTGCCTTGACTTAGTAACGCGGCGTTACTATACTTAATCAAGTTAAATTGATCCCGAAAGAAAATATGCCACAAGCAAATCAAGCAAGAATTGGGGTCGATTTGTTTTAGGTGCAATAAGTGACGGTAGGAGATCGAGCACTGGCGTGGGGGTAGTTCTGTAAGTCAAT
>NZ_JASJXN010000064.1:0-12266 GCF_035018705.1 Undibacterium sp. RTI2.2
GCATCATTTTATTTTTTAAAAATTCAACCTTTGCTGAAACGGCTCTGATTAAGGCTGTCATGCAAAGGTCTCAGATACAAAGACACTTAGTAAATCTGTTAATAATTTTATTTTTCGTACTAATCGATATATTAGGAACCAAAATGACAAGTAATCAAAAATTAGATTTACCAAATATTCATGATGCTGAAAATGCAAGCGCATCGTTAGATTCCGACAAATATGACATGATTGAATTGAGTGACGGTTTAATACCTGATACAAAAAATATTCATGAAAAATCACAGAATTTAGAAGACCAGAAAGCTGATTCAGTTGATCGACTTACATGCGCCTTAGAGGTAAGTATTAAAACATTTGGAGATGTTTCAGAAAAACTATATCTGTCTCAAAAACAAATTTATAAAGTATTAAGAAAGAATGTAGGAGAGCGACCGCTTCAAACATTAACTGTCGCGTTCGCATTAGGCTATTTTGCTAGATATCTATTCAAATTGAAGGAATAGCGGCGACGTGTACTCAAATTTGTGTAATTGAGAGAATCAGAGGGAATACGATTCAGCAAATAGATGAGACGAAGAAGCGTTTCACATAAACGGAGATTATCGATTTTTTGTGGGAAGCCGTATTCAAATTGCTGCGCGCACTGTAAGACGAATTAGCGAGGAGTTTCTAGCTTTGCCTTTATTTGACTGCTTTGCTGCATTCCTCTCGCCAAAGGATTTGTTTAAAGAATGACGTAATGTCATCGAGCTAGACCAAAGAAATGAGAAATGAAATTTGCGAAACAAAGATAAACCGAATACGCTTTCAGCTTTCATCCCTCCGATCGCTACTATTTTTTTGACGAACGCTTTTAAACACTTTACGACGATCCGATTGTCCTAAAATGTGCAAAGGATCTCCGTTGGGAATGTCACTAATTAACCGATCAAATTCTTTCTTAACCACAACGTAGCACTCGCAAACTGCTTGTTCTAACTTAGGCCGATCAATCACATTAATCTGACCCCTCGCATATTGAATAAGTCCTTTTTTCTGTAATTTACCGGCAGCTTCCGTTACACCTTCTCTTCGGACCCCCAACATATTGGCGATGAGTTCTTGAGTCATGTGCACCGAATTACTTGGCAAACGGTCAATGCTTAATAATAGCCAACGGCAAAGTTGTTGCTCGATTGAATGATGTCGGTTGCAAACTGCAGTTTGTGTCATCTGAGTTATCAGAGCTTGAGTATATCGAAGTAGAAGGCGAAGCACCGGACCGCCTCTGTTGAATTCAATATTCAACAATTTTGCTTTTAGTCGATATGCTTGCCCAGCACTTTGCACTACGGCGTGGCTGGGGGTGGTCACTTCACCCATAAAAAGAGAAATCCCGAGAATACCCTCGTTACCCACAATGGCAATTTCTGCTGATGACCCGGACTCTAAGACGTAAAGTAGAGATACAACCGCTGTAGTGGGAAAATAGACACACTGCATTATGCTTCCGGGGCTATATAAAACTTCACCTAAACCCATATCGACAAGTTCTAAATCTTCAAGTAATCGATTGAACTCCGCGAGGGGCAATGCTGCGAGCAGAAGGTTCTGCTTTGGACCGTTCGAGAATGGCATTTGAGTATTATGGAATGAGTGCACATTTTACAAGAACAGAATATATTTTCTATAGCCTGGCTAAAGCAAGGTTAAGGAATTCGCTTTTCACCAAATAGCTTACATGGTCAAAAAGAAGTTTGTCTGTGCGTTATCGCTCACATAAATTTTTTACCATCATAATACTCAGTTTTATTTTTATTATTTGAGCATTTCGACATCAGAATAAATTTCTAAAAATTACCAATCATTTCACTTACCTATTCTTTCTCCAGTATTGACGAGTGGCATTAGGCATTCAAAATAATATTATCCATTGGAACATCAGATTTCAACCGATCTAATTCTGTCCTTATGACTCCATAGCATTCACAAACAGTTTTTTCTAATCCTAGACGGCTCAAAACTTCTATGGTGCCTCTGCTGTAATGAATAAGTCCGTCTTTTTGTAAATTTCTGGCAGCCATGACGACCCTTTCTC
This sequence comes from Undibacterium sp. RTI2.2, assembly GCF_035018705.1. NCBI lineage: Bacteria > Pseudomonadati > Pseudomonadota > Betaproteobacteria > Burkholderiales > Oxalobacteraceae > Undibacterium > Undibacterium sp. RTI2.2. The sequence continues at coordinate 2,081 of NZ_JASJXN010000064.1, forward strand.
GTCTTATGCCTAACATATTTGCGATGACTTGTTGTGTCATATATAGCAAATCGTTTGTTGATCGATCTAAACTGAGCAACAACCATCGGCATATTTGTTGGTCAACAGAGTGGTATCGGTTACATATCGCAATTTGAGTCATTTGTATGATTAGTGCCTGACTATACCTAAGCAACAAATGTAATACTGGACCAGCACGACTGAATTCAGAAGCTAATATTGTTCCTTTGAGTCGATAGGCAAATCCTGCAATTTGGACTTCTACCGTCCTTGGTGTCGTTTCTTCACCCAAAACTAAGGAAATTCCTATTACTCCCTCTTTCCCAACGGAAGCTATTTCTGCAGCTGTTCCATCCTCTAATATGTACATAAAGGATACAACTGCTGTGGTTGGAAAGTACGCAAATTTAAAACCTTTGTCTGCTTCAATCAGAAAATCTCCTACAGATAAAGAGACCAATTCCAAATGGGCAAAAAGGCGATCAAATTCATCCAAAGGAAATGCAGCTAGAAGATGATTTTGTCTGGGGTTATGCGGGATCTGCATTAAGAATAGTTTCTATTTGCGGTGAACAATTACGCGAAGTGGATATTTTGGCTGAAGGGTCAGAGCCTATCATGTGAGGCAATAATTTTATGAGCGAAAAAACACAGATGGCGTCGCTCTAGCAAATACACCGCTGTCCTTTTGAATAACACAAATTGAGAGATAGTTAATCAAAATTAAAATCTCATATAAATTTGAACTATTTCCTTAAAACTCGCAAAGTTCGCACAGATCAATAGTGTCTATGGATAAATAAATTGATTTGGTAGAGAACTGCCTTTTTTTATTAACTGACGATTGAACCAACGAATTACTTTTGTCAGTCCAACTTGTTTCCGAATCAAAACAGGCTAGCGATTGGCTAGCCTTTATTTCTTATTTAGCTTCGTCAAAAATCAAAAACTATTTATTTGATTTAAGCCTAACTAGACTCTGAATTTATTAATCACATTGACGAAGAGTGACAGGCTTTTTCAGTACTTTTTTGCGCTGTAGCGCAACATCCCATCGCATTTTTTGAGCTCTCCTTCGCGTCGCTCACTTTGTTCTTTTCGTGAGATTCGGCGGCTTTCAAATGGTTTTTTGCTGCCTCTTGATGATCGGTCGCGGCTTGTTTATGTAGGGTGCTAGCTTCTTTAGTGTTAGTCATGATTTTTGATCCTCAATAATAGAAAGTTTTTTGAATTTCATTCTACAAGCCAGAACAAACGTGATCCCAGCAAGTGATCCAACATAGCCCACATTAAATGGTTTATCTGTTCGCTATCCAACATCAAAAGATATTTTTCTGGATACCCATTGCAATAAAATTCAAACAGATTTTTCTTCGCAGATTAATAGAAATTTATAAAAAGTAAGAGCAATCTTTTGAAAAATGAAAAAATTCAAATCTAGAAATATCTCACCTTAGAGAACGTACGAGTACTAATTTAGCGTAGAAGAATAAATTTAATTTAGTGGATAAAAACCCTCGATTTCTAACTTTCCTACGCGCGGCTCTACTCTTAATTTTGATTATTTTCTGTGAAACTAAAGTAGACGAAGGGCAATTAACACCAATAGCGTTTGGGGCTTATTGGATGGAAATATTAGTCTACATAATCAGAAAAATTATTTAGATAGATACAATTATTTGCGATATTCATCCTTAAAAATAGAAGTTGAAAACTTCTTAATCGTTTTATTCACGACGTGTGTTTGGATTTTATTGCCACTTGCAAATGATAGTTGCGAGGACTACTTACTCCAATGCACTTTTAAAAAAACTTTTTACGGTTATCACACTACTTTATTGGATAAAAGTGAGATACCGCACAGATAGGCTAACCCAGACTGACTAAGCTCAATATATACCCATTCTCGGGTATCAACGAGGAGATAGGAATGAAATCTGTATCTAAGAGTTTAAAAGGCGTCGCTTTACTTTTTTTTATATCAACACCGTTCTTATCGTTCGCTGCAGATAAGCCTGTAGCACCGATGCGGTCTGAAACGAAAAGCGCATCGAATGTTGATAATTCCGAAATGAATGTGAGAGATAAATCAAACGTAACTGCAACACCTCAAGATCAATCCAACAGTGCAGGAGACAGGAAATTATTGTCTCTAGTGCGACGCAATATCGTCCATGAGAAGTCCCTTTCAATGTCAGCCCACAACATAAAAATTATGACTTCAGACGGCGTTGTTACATTGCGTGGGCCAGTTAAAAATAAAGAAGAAAAAGTCAAATTAGAAAAAGTAACCCTTGACACTCCGGGTGTCAAATCAATCGATGATCAGCTAGACGTTAAAACTAACTAATTCAATTACTTGTTTGGAGAAAATCATGAAAAATGCAGTTTATTGTATCGCTCAAACTAGAGCACAAGCAGAATCAATTGTCGATCATCTCAAATCGGCAAGATTTAGTAGCGCGGAGATTTCTGTCCTTCTCCCTGATCAAAGCGGTACTCGGGATTTCGCCCATGAACAAAATACGAAAGTACCAGAAGGAACTGCCACTGGAGGTATAGCCGGTTTGGGAACTGGCGCTATCCTAGGCTGGCTCGCTGGCATCGGTACCTTAGCAATACCAGGTGTGGGTCCGTTTATCGCCGCTGGACCAATTATGGCTGCACTAGGTGGTGCCGCAGTTGGCGCTGCCGCCGGCGGTATTATAGGTGCTTTGGTTGGCATGGGAATTCCCGAGTATGAAGCGAAACTATTTGACGGAAAGATTAGAAATGGGAATGTATTGATTTCGGTTCATACTGAAAATCACGAACAAGTTAAAACGGTTAAGGAAATTTTTCAAAACGCTGGCGCCGAAGATATTAAGTCGACCTCTGAAGCTTCAGTTCCTAACTAATAGCTCGACAACTAACGGTTGAATTATTTCATTGTCTAGCTAAGCTTATTCGAAAAATAGTTCTGTCAGTTAACGCATGTGATGAATTTTAGCTGACGGAATTTTTCTAGTGTGCTGTGAAAATCTGATTAAAAATCTCTACGAAATACTAGAGTTTTTTTCTCTTTGACAAATACATAGGCTTTACAAGTGATCGAATAAAAAATCGTAGTGTGTGATTCCGCACATACCATTTCAAATGTATGGTTTATGGTGATAAAAATAATAAATGGATCTACATTTTATTGTTGTTCAGTACTTATTTTATTCAAACCGACTTTTTTTAGAGGTTGCCAACCATGCCAAACATTAAGAAATCTATCCCTAAAGTAGAAACTGACATTAATCGTAAGGTAACCTCTAAATCGACTGGCAATGGCGGGGAGTTACATCAGATCGCGGAAAAAAAACAATCTGACCTCACGACAAATCAAGGCGTAGCCGTTTCTGACAATCAAAATTCGTTGAAGGCAGGAGTTAACGGTCCTGCGCTGTTAGAAGATTTTATTTTGAGAGAAAAGATTACTCACTTCGATCATGAACGGATACCAGAACGAATTGTGCATGCAAGAGGAACTGGAGCTCATGGATTTTTTGAATTAACTCACTCCCTACAGAAGTTTACAACGGCAAAAATTCTTACTGAATTAAATACTCGCACACCTTTGTTTGCGCGATTTTCGACTGTAGCAGGTGGATCCGGTTCTGCAGACACACCAAGGGATGTGCGGGGATTCTCCGTCAAGTTTTATACATCCGAGGGTAATTGGGATTTAGTTGGAAATAACATTCCGGTGTTTTTCATTCAAGATGCGATTAAATTTCCGGATCTGATCCATGCAGTCAAAATGGAACCTGATCGTGGTTTTCCACAAGCCGCTACCGCGCATGACACGTTCTGGGATTTCATTTCGCTTACACCGGAAGCAATGCATATGGTGATGTGGATTATGTCAGATCGGACACTACCGCGATCGTTAAGCATGATGGAAGGGTTTGGGGTTCATTCTTTTCGCTTGATTGATCAGGACGGTAATTCAACTTTTGTGAAATTTCACTGGAGACCTAAATTAGGACTTCAATCTACCATCTGGGACGAAACCGTTAAAATTGCTGGAGCAGACCCCGATTTCCATCGTCGCGACCTATTTAATTCCATCAGTGTGGGTAATTTCCCCGAGTGGGAATTAGCAGTACAACTCTTCACCCAAGAAGAGGCTGACCAGTTCCCATTTGACCATCTTGACGCCACTAAACTGATTCCTGAAGAGCTAGTTCCATTGAAAGTAATAGGACGGATGGTTCTCAATAGATGGCCAAATAATTTCTTCGCTGAGACCGAACAGGTTGCCTTTTGTCCATCTCATGTTGTCCCAGGCATTGATTTCTCAAACGATCCTTTATTGCAAGGGCGTCTTTTTTCTTATCTCGATACGCAGCTATCCAGACTAGGTTCACCTAATTTCCATCAAATTCCTGTGAATGCGCCTAAATGTCCGTTTGGGAATCATCAACGTGATGGCCATATGCAAATGGCGCAACCCACTGGCAGAGTGTCTTATGAACCCAATACGCTATCGACGACGTCGCCGCGTGAGCAGCCTACAACCGGCTTTAAAAGTATGTCTGAACAGCTCAGTGGAACCAAAGGGAGGATTCGACCAGAAAGCTTTGCCGATCACTATAGCCAGGCGCGCCAATTTTATTTGAGTCAAAATAAATACGAACAATCGCATATTATCTCTGCCCTTGTTTTTGAATTATCAAAAGTTGAGCATCCACACATTCGAGAAGCAATGGTCGGTCATCTAAGGCACATCATCGGTGATCTAGCATTGCGTGTAGCAAATGGTTTGGGCATGGAAAATTTACCACCAGCGCCTGATATCGCAGCACCAGTTGTTGATCTTCCTTTAACCCCCGCGGTTGGGCTAATCGACAAAATGAAATCGACGTTATCAGGACGAGTCATCGGGATATTGATTTCTGATGGATCTGATGTAGAGATTTTAAAAACTGTTCAAACGGCAGTTATTAAAGCAGGCGCAACTTACAAGACTATTGCTCCAAAAATTAACGGCATCTATTTATCTGACACGACTGAAGCCAAAATTGATGGACAACTTGCAGGTAATCCATCAGTCATGTTTGATGCGATCGTCACGATCCTATCCAAAGAAGCTGGGAAAAAACTACAAAAAGATATGGCCACGACTTCATTCATCAGAGATGCATATAGCCATCTTAAGGCGATTGCTTTTGATGATGGAAGTAAAATTTTATTAGAAACGGCTGGAATAGAAAAGGATGCCGGAGTAATATCGATCGACAAAATACCAGATTTTTTGTCTGCGGCAAAGACACGCCAATGGAGCCGTGAAAAATCACTTCACCCAGCGATTTAATAGTTTTGATAAGTTGATTTTGCTAGCTATATTTTCTTTAGAAAAATATAAAAAAAGAAGCCAATTGTAAGCGCCTGGCCAACACAGGTTGACCTGGCATTATCTTGATGATGGAAATTATTGAGCGGGTTCCCAGCGATGAGGGAGCAATTCGCCAATGCGACTGAATGGATGTAACGGAAGCCTTTCCAGGACGTCCTTCATGTAAGCGTAGGGATCGTGGCCGTTAAGCCGAGCTGAGTGAATCAAACTCATAATTGCCGCAGCACGTTTGCCGGCGCGCAGACTTCCACTGAACATCCAATTTTTGCGTCCTAATGCGATGGGACGAATCTGGTTCTCAACCCAATTATTATCGATCGGAACCTGGGGATCGTTGAGGTAATGTGTCAACGCCGGCCAGCGATTCAAACTGTATTCGATTGCCTTGAAGGTAGCGCCGCCACTAGGCACCCGCTGGCGCTGGACCAGCAACCACTTATGCAGTGCATCTGCAACTGGCTTGGCCTGCGTTTGACGAATGGTCAGGCGTTGCTCTTCGTTGAGCAAGCTTGCTTCCCGTTCCACGCCATATAGACTGGCAAATAAATCCAGCACTTCACCCGCGATCTGACTGCTGTGATTCGCCCATAGTTCATGAAATCTGCGCCGCGCGTGCGCTATGCATCCTGCCTCCGTGATACCGGATCTGAACAGCACTTTGTAACCTGGAAAGTCATCGCAGACGAGGGTGCCCCGCCATCGATCCAGGAATTGTTCGGCATGCTTGCCACCCCGGCTTTCGGCAAAGTCGAAGACCACCGCCTTCATGCTACTTAGTGATGTGCTGCAATAACTCCACAGATAGGCCTTGTGCGTCTTGCCGTTCCCGGGTTTGAGCATTGGAAGCGGCGTCTCATCGGCATGCAGTACCGGGTGGGTCAATAATTCTTCTTTCAGCGCATCCACCAATGGCTGGAGCGCCACGCCGCAGCAGCCTACCCATTCGGTCAGCGTGGAGTCGGGAATGGCCAATCCTGCCCGTTCGAAGATGCCGCTCTGACGATACAGCGGCAAGTGGTCAGCATATTTGGCGACCAACACCTGAGCCAGCAATCCGGAGGTCGGGATACCCTTATCGATGATCTGCGCAGGAACTGGTGCCTGCACCAGTGTTTCGCATTGATGGCATACCCACTTGCCACGCACATGACGTTCCACCGTGAACACGCCAGGTTGGTAATCGAGTTTCTCGGACACGTCCTCACCGATACGTTTCATTTGGCAACCACACCGGCACAGCGTGGAATCCGGTTCGTGATGAATATCGGTGCGCGGCAGTTCTGCCGGTAGCCGGACACGCTTGGGTTGTTGCTTGGTTGGTTCTGCCGCGGGATTGGCCAGCGCCAGTTGCTCAATTTCGGCAGCGACAGCGGCCAAGTCGACGTCGAGAGTTTCAAACAGTTCACGCTGTTGTTCGCCGGTATAGGCTTCGCTGGTCACGGCAAATTTCTGACGTTTGAGAATGGCCAGCTCATGGGTGAGTTTGGCGTTCATTGCCTGCTGATGAATCAGCAGCTGAACCAGCTGTTCCTTAGTGTATTGTTCGATGGTAGCGGCAAAGCTCATGTCTGGAAGTGTGCCAGACCCGAGGTGATTTGATCAAAGACGTTTACAGACGTTTACATCTTTGTGGCCTCGGCACTACAGCACGGATATCGCATGGTCATAGGTTAAATTCTCCCATGGTAGTCCGGTCACCAATGCGCGAAGTTGATCGTGGTTGAGGTCGACACAAACTGTTGTGCCGTTGTTCCAGACAAACCTGCCTTTATTCAGGCGGCGTGTTGCTAGCCAAATACCAAATCCGTCATAGACCAAGACCTTGATGCGTGTCGAGCGTTTGTTGGCAAACAAATAGGCATGATGAGGGCGTGCTGCACCGAACACCTTGACCACCCTGGCCAGAGCAGTGTCCATGCCGACGCGCATATCTATCGGTTCGGTCGCCAGCCAGATCGACTCGATCCGGATCATCGTAACCAGTTCTGCAGCCAACCGGCACATTCAGCAGCAGAGGCACTCGGCCAGCGAACCGTGATGGTTGCTGCGCCTCGCCTGACTTCGATAACAATATCCTGCGTCGCAACGGTTTCGGGTTTCCCCGCCAATTGAAGCGGGATAAATTCCGCTACTGGTCTGACTGCCGACGATCCTGGTTGTTCCATTGCCGTCGCCCGTTCATGGGCTGTCAGCCAAGTTCGCAGCATATTGGCGTTCAAGCGGTAATGCAACGCAATCGCTGCAATCGACACACCAGGCTGCTGACATGCCTTGATTACCTGGGCTTTAAATTCTGCGCTGTGGCGCTATTAAATCTGGTTCATTCATCGTGTACATGTGTCCATTAATTACGTGGACACGATACTCTGTGATTTAACGCAGGGACTCAAGATGGGGTCGCTATGTTCTTACAGCCAATTGTGTTTAATTTTAGTATATCTAAAGAACGTATTTGATGGAATAGAGAGATGCCTAACTCAAGTACATATTTGAATTAAATTAAATGGGTACACTTTACAAAGATAATAAAAACGGAGACTAAAAAATCGTCTCCATTTTTATTTCAAAGCACGGAATTATCTAATTAAGGCTTCAATTGTCCCCGGATTTCTCCATCCTTATTTTCTGCGCTATGAACATTGACATAAAGATTTCCTGCTTTGTAACTTGCATACTGTTCTTCGGTAAGTATTGATCCTGATGGCACTGCCCAACTGCCATCACCAGACTTGACTAAGGTAATAATCGGCGGACCTTTTCTTCCTTCAGCGCCCAAATGTATGTGAGCCATCGTTCCAGCCAACCCGGTAGTCATAACCATACCGCTCACAGTTCTGTCCTTGTTGACGATGATACTCCCCGAGCCCTGCGCAGAAGTTTGCACTGCCGGAGTTTCTTCTGATCCTACCAAATTTACTTTTGTTTCAGTTGCATAAGCGGAACTAACGCTAAGAAATACACTACAGCCTAACAATAATGCACTCAATTTAGTTCGCGAATACTTTTTTGAGAACTGGCTTTTCATTGCGAGCTCCTCGACGTGTCATAGAAATTATGTAAATTTTCAATCCAAGTACTATCGGCCATGTCTGGCCAGTGATCTGAATCAAAGCCAGGAGCATTTTCGAAACGCTCCTTCTGTATGTTCAATACAAACCGCTTATTTTCAGTATCTAGTTTAAGTGCGCTCCATGGAACTGCAAAGAGTTTTGCGCCTATGGTAAATAGGCCACCGTGAGCAAGAACGGCGTAAGCCACTTTACCTGTTCGTACATCAAGCATGATTTCTTTTATTTCCCCTAAATGCTCATCCTCAGCGTTATGAACATTATCGCCAATCAGGGTATTAGCTCCCATTAATTCAGGGCCAGGACCTTTATTATTACCCGATCCATTTATCGCATACATACCCAAGGTATCGCGTGATTCGTAATTCATATTAGTTCTCCTCTCAATTGAATGAGATTGTAGATTGAACTTTCTTCTTATTCATGTCCGTTCGATACCGCACAAAAATAAACAATATGAAATTAATGAAGTTTTCTCTTAGGAAATTATTTCTTGCCCTCTGTAAAAATAGTTTTTAACAAATGTGAGACAGCGCACATACAGCATCGTCGATGATCAATATGCTCAGGCTGGTCTTTGTTGTTACCTCGCTTTTTTTGGAGATATTTATGCCGCTCAAAATTACAGATGCAATCAGCCTTCTAGTCTCAGATCATCAAACGGTAAAGGCTTTATTTGAACAATTTAACGAACTAAGTGACCGATCAAAGGTAAGCAAAAAAAAGGTTGCGGATGCAATTTGTCGTGCTCTACTAATTCATGCACAGATCGAAGAGGAAATATTCTATCCTGCGGTCAAAGAAGTAATAGAAAGTGATGAGTTAATGGATGAAGCGGAGGTAGAGCATGCGAGTGCTAAAGAGTTGATCGAACAAATTCAGGACATGGATCCAGATGATGATTTATATGATGCAAAAGTGAAAGTGCTCTCCGAACAAATCGAACACCATGTTAGGGAAGAAGAGGATGAAATGTTTCCTTCGGTCCGAAAAACGAGATTAGATCTAGTAACCCTCGGTGAAGAAATGAGCGAACGGAAGGAGCAACTTTAAATTTCCAATATGGCTTCACTCAGACTTTACCGTTCAAATGAAAATAAAACTAACGACGAAATACATGCAGAGCACATGCACAATCATTCTAATGGAGCAAATATGCTTGCAGTTGATAACGATCATTCATCCGGTGAAAGAATTTCAGGAGTCTCATGGGCTGCCATCTTGGCAGGTGCGATGGCGGCCGCGGCGCTTTCATTAATATTATTAATGTTAGGTGCTGGTTTGGGTCTGTCTACCATATCGCCTTGGTCTTATAACGCCTCTGTAATGGGTATCTCAGCGATTGCATGGATTACGTTTATGCAGCTTGCGGCATCCGGAGTTGGCGGATATTTAGCAGGTAGGTTGCGAAGTAAATGGAGTAACGTGCACGATAACGAAGTGTATTTTAGAGATACCGCTCACGGGTTTCTTGCATGGGCTGTTGCGTCCTTAGTGACAGTCGGCTTATTCGCAAGTGCGACTCAAAGTATTCTCAGCGATGTGTCAAATGTGGGCGCTAGTACAGTCAACGCAACAGCAACTACGGCGAATAATATGAAGAATACTTCCGTAGATTATTTTTCAGATATGTTGTTGCGTTCAGACGATGGTTCTGTAGTGTTGGCGCGCACTCAATATTGACCAGATAAACGCAGTTATACGCACTGAATATTGACCAGGTAAATTAACCTAT
>NZ_JASJXN010000065.1:0-11276 GCF_035018705.1 Undibacterium sp. RTI2.2
AAACAAGAAAACCAATCGCAACAGTGGCCACACCCATGCTCGACTTTACTGGTTTGGGTATTTTGCAAGAAGCTCATCAGTGAGGCAAAATTCACTTATGTTCAAATCAAGATGATTGCACGATGATTGAAATAGCCGAGTTGATAATTGAATTAAGAAATAAGGAGCAAGGACAAAAAATGAATAACAAACTGAATAAAATTTTATTCGCGCTGGCCGTAGTTTCATTGGCTGGTTGTGCCACCACCGTCAGAGAACGTGTTGTCGTCAGAGAACAACCACCACAAGTCATCGTCAGGCAAATGCCAGCGCCGATTACCGAAGTGATCGATGTGCAGCCAGGTCCTGGTTATGCATGGGTACAAGGACATTGGGCCTGGCATGGCAATGCATGGGTATGGCAACGTGGCCATTGGTACCAAGGTGCGGTTCGTCCTATGCCAGCTTTGATCGTAGAACAAATGTATGCAGCACCTAGCCCTCGTCATTATTGGGTACCAGGTCATTGGCACTGGCGCGGTAATGACTGGGCTTGGGAAAAAGGTCGTTGGGTAGAGTGATTTGATGAAGGGTTGAGCTGGCGTCGGCTCAACCTCAATTCAAACTCAAGTGACATTTAGGTACCATAGCGAATTAATATAGATAATCTGTTTTTCGCTATGGCATCTCAGGGGCTTAATAAAACCAGTTAGCGAGTTCGCAAGTTAATGTTGGTCACATGCTTGTAATGAATACCCCGTAGAGTTCGCCATTCTTAATTATTGATGTTGAGGATGTGATGACTTTTAAATTTGCAACGAATTTAACTCTGAATGTAGCGCCAAAGTTAACTCGCTTAACTCCCATCGCTGCAGCGATTGCCACACTGACCATCGGTCTGGCGGGTTGCGGTAGCACTACCCCATCCTTACCAAGCGTTGCAGAAGGTACGACCTTGCAAATTGGCTTGCTGGAAACGACCGATATTCATTCTAACGTTCTCAGCTATAACTATTATTCCTTAGCCGCCGATACCAGTCTTGGCTTAGAGCGTACATCCACTTTGATTCAATCTGCCCGTGCAGAAAATCCAAACAATGTTTTGCTAGATGACGGTGATGTTATTCAGGGCACCTTGCTAGGCGACTATCAGGCGGTAGCCGCACCGATCACTTGCAGCTCTACGCTGGCCGTGCATAAAGTCATGAATGGCTTACAGTTTGACGGTGGCGGCATGGGCAATCATGAATTTAATTATGGCCTTGGTTTCTTAAGTCAAATCACGAATACTGATTTTGGTGTTACCGGCGTGTCCAAACCTGCTGGCACTTGCGGCGCACCTAACTTCCCGGTGGTTCTGACCAACGTAAATAGCGTCTCCAGCCAAAAACCGATTTTTCAACCGTACGCAGTATTGCCTAAGCAATTCACCGCGACAGCGCCGGATGGCAGTAAAGTCAGCGTCAAACTTAACATTGGCATCATGAGTTTTGTCCCGCCACAAATTATGGATTGGGATCAAAAAAATCTGGCTGGAAAAGTCTATGTCAATGGCGTACAAGAATCCGCCAAACAATACGTGCCTGAATTGCGTAGCAAAGGTGCTGATTTAGTCGTCGCACTCTCGCATGGTGGCTTAGACGCTACTGCTTATAGCCCTAAAATGGAAAACGGTAGCCTCTACTTAGCCAACACCGGGATTGATGCATTGATGATCGGTCATGCTCACTTAATCTTCCCAAAAGGGAAAGAAATTGGAGCCGCAGCGCTTGACCCTTCTTTCACTGCATTCCCTGCCAGCGCCAATGTGGATGCCGTCAATGGTTTCGTCAATGGTGTACCAACGGTGATGGCGCAAAGCTGGGGCCGTCGTCTAGGCATCATCAAAATGACCTTAATCTTCCAAGGTGGCAAATGGGTAGTCCAACCTGCTAAAACGACGGTTGAATCACGTGGCTTTAAATACCTCGACGGTAACAATATCGTCGACGCTGACGCTAAGATTGCGCCATTGGTCGCCACTGAACATGCAGCCACTATTGCCTATGCCAAACAACCGCTTGGTGTAAGTACTGATTTTGAAATGTCGTCTTATTTCTCTCTGGTCGGTGACGTCAGTGCCATCCAATTGGTCAATCAGGCGCAGCTTGATTATGTAAAAAACTTTATCGCTAGCAGCACCGATGCAACCTTGGCTAGTTACAAAAATATCCCGGTGATTTCTTGCAGTGCACCGTTTAAAGCAGGACGCAACGGACCAACTGACTTTACTGATGTAGCGCCGGGTGCAGCGCCTGCTTCAACATTTGCTTTGCAAGTGCGTAATCCTGGTGATCTGTATTTGTATAGCAATAATAATTTGCAGGCAGTCAAAATCAAGGGCGCTGATCTTAAAAATTGGCTAGAAACATCAGCCAAACAATTTGCGCAAATTGACATCACAAAAGCCGCAGAACAAGATCTGGTGCCGTCTTACTCTACGATTTATAACTACGATGTATTCTATGCCGAGAACAATGCACTGCAATACCAAATTGACGTGACTAAGCCAGCAGGAAGCCGCATTGCCAAGTTAACTTATCTGGGTAAAACAGTCGCAGATACCGATGATTTTATCGTTGCAACCAACGATTATCGTGCTGGTGGTGGTGGTAATTTCCCTGGTATTGACGGCAGCAAAACTATAATCAAATCACCAGATGCCAATCAAACTGTGGTCAGTAATTATTTACAAAAACTGGGCACACAAACGGGCAAAGTGAGTTTAGCCAGCAACGGTAGCGCGAAAAGCTGGAGCTTCGTCAAAACCGCTACTGCGGGTCCAGTGATCCTACGCTCCTCACCTGGACATTTGGCACTAGCAAAAAATGCCGGTCTCAATCTGGTGACGCTTGAAGGTGGATTGGATGCCAGTGGCTTTAGTAAATATACGATTGATCTGAGTAAGTAAGTTTAAACATATGAGTTTAAATCCCGTTTAAAGACTTTTAAACACAGACGCGTCAAGACAGGGGGAAATCAAGAAAAGCTCATTTTAGTTTAATAGCTTTCTTTTGATTTTCTTTGCGTCTTTGTAGCGGAGTCTTTTACGATTTACGTCTTTTGATTCAAACTCGCTTCACCCTTATTTCTACGTCTTTATGCCCTCACCTATTCACCACTTCCGGCTCGCATCGTCGCTTTTAGTTTTAGCTACGGGCTTTAGCTTATCTGCCTGCCAGATCGAATCGAATAACCCCTTCAATAATCAAGTCAGTACGCAACTAGACAAGCAAGTCAATTCGGCAGAGATAGAATCGACCGGTATGCTGGCCATGCATGGCAGACAAGCCAAAGCAGAAACGCAGTTACGACTATGGGCAGAAGCAGGTATGCCTGTCGCCCAACGAGAATTAGCTTTGCTGTATATGACACGCCCCGCACAACGTTCAGCAGCAATGGCATTATTTGAGCAAGCGGCAAATGGTGGTGATGCCGAGGCGGCGTTTCAGTTAGGTGAGTTATATCGCCTGCCGCATGTAGATCATCCCAGCGATTTTTCTAAGGCATGGTCCTGGTACCAAAAAGCAGCAGAAGGCAACAGCCCCAACGCCGCACTTATGCTGGCACGTATGGCAAAAAATGGAGAAGGCGTTATACGTGATGACGTCTTAGCCGTAAAGTCGCTGACGATTGCGAGCGATCTTGGGAGCCCGCAAGCGATGTTTTTATTATCGAATGCCTACCTCGCAGGTCAAGGCGTCAAAGCCAATCCAAGCAAAGCCCGCGAGCTACTAGAAATGTCGGCAAAACTGGATTACCCGGTTGCGATTCACGCCTTGGCGATGGCCTTGCAAGGCGGCGACATGCAAATCCCCAAGGATGATATTCGTGCTGGTCACTTACTCAAAGAAGCGACTGAAGAACGACATAACAACTGGAATAATCTTTAAAGAATCACTCCCTCCTATTAACATCAATCCCCCATCGCTCTCCATTTAAAAGCTTGTTTGGTAGGCATGCCAAAGTCAGTCGTAAAAATATAAGGCAGCACATAAAGCTATGCCAACGATATAGAGCAACCAGGTGTCTGATACCGCATAGGGATACAGCATTAAACCAACGGCGATCCATTTAGTTTTTGTGCGAGAAGTTTTTTTGCCGTAGCGGTATGCGGCAATCCCGATGATACTGAACAGTATCATGCCGATGAGATAAGCCGGTGTGGGAAGAGTTAAGCCCAAACTGCTCAGGGTGTTTAGATCATCCATTTTGTATAAAAATCTGCTGCGCAAATTTGTTGTTCAATATCGAAAAGAGCTTAGCCTAGATTACCGTTCCCGATCAGGCGATTCTGTAACAGATTGTCTTTTTCAATAGTAGTGTCCAGCACCGCATGCGATGTGACACCACCCAGCTCGCAATAATTAAATGCATACCGGCTTAGCGCCCCACTTTGTTCCGCCGCATATAAAACAAGTTCATCCTCACGTCATAATTTGGGCGCATCATTTCCGCAGTGCAACAAATAACTTATTACAAGTTATTTGCCGTGATTTGTTTGCAGTCTTCTATTTGCAATCCTGTTTTTAAGTGTGGAGTCTTTATATGGATTTTTTTCTAAAACCGTCAATTGCACTAATGCAGCGATTACGTCTATTCCCTAAGTTTGTCTTGGTGGCCGTGTTATTTGCTGTTCCGGTTATCCTCGTCACTGGATTGCTGATCAATGAACTAGATAAATCAATTTCGTTCACCGAGCAAGAGCGTCTGGGCTTACAGCAGATACGAAAAATTCATGAACTAAGCAAACTAGCCCAACAACATCGTGCGCTGCGCCGTCTGGCACTCGCAGGCAATGCGGCAGCTAGTGATAATGCCTCTAAAATCCAAAATGCGTTGAGCGCAAAGTTAAAGACTAATTTAGACCCAATAAGCACATCGCAACTAACAACTGGACAACTGAAAACCCCAGCGTCTGAGTCAGAAAATGCTGTTAGCAAAATTAAACAATCATGGCTTGATATAGTGCGCAAGCTGACGTCCTCGAAGGCTAGCGAGAGTTATGCTGACCATACCGTATTGATTGATCAGTTAAATAAGTTATCGACCACGATTGCCAATCACTCCAAACTGAGCCTGGATCCAGAGGTAGATACTTATTATTTAATTGGATTATTTGCCAAAACCTTCCCTGAGTTAGCTGAAGGAATTTTTGACATTGCTAGCAGAGGTGCGCCATATATTGATACTGGTTTATTAGAAGCGAATGAGGATGTTTTACTCAATGCCGACGTGATGCTTGCTAAGCGTGATATCGCTCGCATCCCTGCGCAATTTGAGGCTATGTTCCAGGAAAATCCTACTTTTAAAACACAGTTAAAAAATCCACAAGAGCTACTGGCAAATAATCTTGCGTTTTTGGAGCGTGCAAAAAATGAAATTTTAAATACGCTGAATCAAACTTCTGGTACCGAGTTTTTAGCTGCGGGAAGCAAAAGTGCAGAAGGCTTGTATGACTATGCTGACGCGGCGGCAGATTTGTTAGATGTGACGCTGACGGCACGTATTGACCGAGCCATTTTTCATCGCAATATATTGTTGGGGCTAAGCCTCATAGGATTATTAGTATCTGCCTATTTATTGGCGGGATTCTATGCCTCGTTCTCGCAAGAAGTCAGAAAACTCAGCGCCTCAGTCGCCAGTGTTGCGGGTGGTGACTTGACCACGTCGATTGATTCCCAAGGCACCGACGAAGTCGCGCAATTACTGCACGCATTTGATCTGATGCGCATCAATTTAGCGACACTAGTTAATAATATCCGGCATGGCACTGAAGCAATCGCCAGTGCCTCCAGCGAGATTGCACATGGCAATGCCGATCTCTCTACGCGTACCGAGCAGCAAGCCGGATCATTGGAAGAAACTTCAGCCTCCATGGAAGAATTAACCAATGCCGTTAAACAAAACGCCGCAAGCGCAGAACATGCAAATCAAAACGCAGTCACGGCAAGCGCCGTCGCTAAAGATGGCGGAATAGCGGTCGCCGAAGTTATCAATACGATGGCAGCAATTCAGCAATCATCCAAACGTATTAATGACATCATCGGGGTAATTGACGGTATCGCTTTTCAAACTAATATTTTGGCGCTAAATGCCGCAGTCGAAGCAGCACGTGCCGGAGAACAAGGACGGGGATTTGCGGTAGTCGCCAGCGAGGTGCGCAACCTGGCACAACGCTCTGCCAGTGCGGCTAAAGAAATAAAGGTGTTGATCACGACATCGGTAGAACAAGTCGGGGTCGGTAGTCGGCAAGTGACAGCGGCAGAACATACGATGGCGCATATCGTCACGGCTATTCACAGCATGGCCGATAACATGAGCGAGATCACTACCGCCAGTGTGGAGCAGCGTTCAGGCATTGAACAAGTCAATCAGGCGCTAGGGCAAATGGATGATATTACCCAGCAAAATGCGGCCTTAGTCGAGCAAGCCGCCGCGGCGGCACAAAGCATGCACGATCAAGCTTTGCATCTAGCCAAAGCCGTCTCTGCATTTAAAACCGCAGGTATGATGGAGAAAGAATCTCATGATGCTTTTGCAAAAACTGACCAACACCCATACACGACCAATAGCTCGGTGAGATTACGTCAAAAAAATAGTTCTGCACCAAGCTCAATGTCAATTAGGGTAAGTGCAAGAGATCAAAAAACAGCCTAGACAAAAAATATTATGAAATACAAAGAATCACTTAGTTGAATTTTGTTGAGATTTTGCCAGAAGCTAGCAAGAAAAATTGGCTTAGAAAGATACTGAATCTCTGTCTTTGCAATAGCAAAGGCTCATATAAATTTTATGCCAATGAGAATTACTCATAGTGAGTATATTTTAACCGTCCAGGTAATCACTTGAGAGTAAAGCATTTTTAATAAAAAATAGGGGGAGTATATTAAAATCCGAGAGCATTGTCTGACGAATGTCTGGATTAACTACTCAAACTCAACACTCAGGATCGCAAACGCCGTTGCGCCGGCTGTGACAATACGCGCTGGGTTACGCTACCTGGCACGCCCTCTGATTTCATGTATTCAATCGCACACAAAGTACCTAGAGAACTTTGTAACGAGATACCGCTATCTACCGTTTTTTCGGTAATAAAATCGCGCCGCTGAGCGTGCCCAATACTACTTAATTCGCTCGAATCGGTATTAACTTGCTTGAGGTTGTGCTGTAAGCCTGGCATGAAAGTCTCCTTGATAAACAAAGATACAAGTGATTCAACTGAGGAAGATATTAGGAAGAAAGATGAAAATGAAACGAGTAGCACAAAATTACTGGGACAATTTTGAGACAATTCAGCGACAAAAAAACGATAATTAACACAGCGCAATATATTCGTTTAAGATCAAATTGTGTATGAATTTTGAACGAATTGCGAACAATTTGTGCAGGTATAGTAGCCACGATTATGGGCAAAAGCGAGAGCTAAGAATTCATTGAATCTGCAGAATTAATAGCTAGTCTGATGTTGTAAATATTAAATCAACACATGTCTTTTTAGTAAAAAAATGCCTGTCAAATGATTACTTGAATTAATCCCTGAACGATCAATAAAAAATCTTGACCGTGTAGTGATTAGCGCTAGTGTAGCTACCACGTTATTACAGAAAATGCCCGGGGCCTGCCATGAAAGCCAGTTTGAAAAGCCTCACTTCTTCAATTATTGGTCAATTCACTTTGGCGACAATTATGTCGTCCTGTCTTTTAGTCGGTGGTGTTTTATACGATAGTAGTCATACTTTGAAAGTCGCTGTACTTGAAAACGTCAAATCCAGTATTGATCAGACATCTCAAATTCTTAACCTCACCGTATCGACCTACGCAAGTGCAAATGATTTAGAAACAGTACGCATTTTTTTCCATGAAATGCTGGATCAAAACTCACAAAATGGATTGACCTATCTGATTGTTGGCAATGCAGAAGGCCGGGTTTTACTCACTACCCTGGAGTCTGTCGACACCATCCCCACACCTGACACGACAAATAACTTAGATGTCGCTGCACTACGCGGATTTATTCATATACGAAGCCCATTGCTATTACCTGGTAGAGAAGTTGGCTTTTTACAATATGGTTTGTCCACCAAAAATCTGGTTGATGCGGCGACCAAAGAAAAGACCAATTCGCTCATCCGGACGGGTCTGGTCATGCTAAGCACAATGATTGTTATTTTGTTGCTAGGGCGACGTATCGCCAAACGCTTAAATGATTTGATACGAGCCAGTAAGGAAATCGTATCTGGGCGTTATGAACGCAATGTCAAAGTGTCCGGCACCGATGAGCTGGCGATTATGGCAAGCAACTTCAATCTTATGGCTGAGGCAGTGCAAACAAAAATTCGGGAGATCACAGAATTAAATCGGACATTAGAAACCCGCGTATCACAACGGACTAAAGAATTGGAGGAAGCCAATCGCCTGCTGGGGAAGAATTTTGATCAACTGAAAGAGACTCAGACTCAGTTGATCAAATCAGAGAAATTAGCCAGCCTCGGCGCTCTGGTGGCGGGTGTATCACACGAGCTGAATACTCCGATTGGTAACGCTTTAACCGTCTCAACAACCTTGTCACATAAAACGGGCGAGGTAAAACAAGTCTATCAACATGGACAAATAAAAAAATCAACCTTGGACGAATTTTTAATAGCTGCCGAAGAGGCTGGGGACTTATTAAGCAAAAATTTACTCCGCGCATCGGAATTAATCATCAGTTTTAAAACAGTAGCCGTCGATCAGACGAGCGAACAGCGCAGGCGATTTAATTTGCTGCAAACGATGAGCGAACTCGCCGTTACCCTAAGACCAACACTAAAAAAAACGAAGCTAATTTATGAGATTCAGATTAGTGAGGATATTTTATTGGACAGCTATCCTGGCCCTTTAATTCAGGTGATTACCAACCTGTTTAATAATGCGATTGTCCATGCGTTTGAAGGAAGAGACATTGGCGTGATGAGCTTAAGCGGCGGACAAGATCCGACCGATCCCTCATTTGTAGTGTTGACTTTTAAAGACGATGGAATCGGTATCCAACAAAATAATCTGGAGAAAATTTTTGACCCGTTCTATACCACCAAATTAGGTCAGGGAGGATCGGGGCTTGGTTTAAATATTTGCTACAACATTGTTGAGGGTTTGTTGGGCGGACATATTTCTGTAAGCTCAGAATTGGGTGTTGGAACGCAGTTCAAGATTCGAATACCAAGCAGTGCACCGCATAAAACAATCATTGCTGAACTGAGCTAATCGGAGCTTACACAAATCTTTTTTATCTTTATCCATATCCTATATTCACACCAGACGATCTGACATAAAAATAAAGCGACCTGATCAGTCGCTGTATTTTTTCACTCACAAAATCAGGCTGAGAGCTGCTTTGTTTTATAAGCCAAGCTTAAAAAGTACCCTGCAATGACACTGACAGCAATTTAGAATCGCCAAAGAACGGATAAGCATAATTCGACTTATCTTTACTAATGTCGTATTGCACTTTAAGCGCCATATTTTTGCGAAAATCCCAGCGCAGTGAAACGTTTTGAGTATCCCGTCCTTCAATTGGTTCTGTGATCGTGCGATACCGTGACACGGTGTACATCGGTAGCCATGCGCCGTATTGATACCCTACTCCCACCAAGGCATATTTATAGACGTTATTCAGCCCCTTAGAAGCATCAATCTGTTCATAACGATCAACCTCCGCTTTGACCAGCCAATTTTTATAATCCATATTGGCAGAGACGCCCATAATGCGCGTGGCCTGACTATCAATAAAAGTATTTCTGGTGCCATCAGGATTGTCTTGCCATAGCGAATCCTTGTACCACATCATCATCCCGCGTACATCAAAGATGCCGTTATTTGCCGTTACCGATGCACCATAAATATTTTTCCAGGACTCATGCGTTGGCGTTGTGTAATAGATCTTAGTATCGTAGGCATCATTTTTTTGAGTGTAACTACCGGTCCACGCAAGTACCGTGGCAGCCCAATCCGACGCGCCTAGTTGGGTACGATAACTGACATTGCCACCGTTGTAGGAATAGATGGGCCAGCCATAGACATCTGGTGCTGGTCTTACCCAAGGATAGGCGTAACCGATGTACAGAAAATCGCTGTAGTAATACAGAGGAATACGGAATTTACCCGCCTGAAATGTCCAGCTAGAATCGGCCGATGGTTGCCAGGTCAAATATGCCCAATCAATCGTCGGACGTGATCCGTCGTTGGGATTAAGCGCACGACTGACTAATTGTGTCGTAGCAGAAAGGGTTTGTGAAAAATCCTTTTTGATTTGAAAACCAATCAATGACTCTTGATCGAACTGAAAACCTTTATCTTTTTCATACACCGCACCGTATTCCCAACCTTGGATAGTGCAAGGACATTTCCATTGCTGATACGTCCATGGCGCACTGCTGCCTAAAGCAGATCCACTCAACACTTTAGCGCCGGTCAGGCTATAGAAACCTGTTAATCTGAGTGAGCCGTCTTCAGTCAAATCAATCGCTGAAGCACTGCCAGCAAACAGCAACGGAACGAGTGGTGCAAGTGTTGCAAGGAATATTTTTTTCATCAAGCAATCTCCTTAAAACGAAGAAAAGAGGACGGCATTAGGGAACTATGGCGATGACCTTTACGGTGTCATCAACCGCCGATTTTTCTATATAGCCGATTACATTGACATTTTCACTTACTGCTTTTTTTACTTGATCGCTGGACTTATATTCTTTGGGCGGCTTACCTTTGCCAGTAAACACAATTCGTGACCAAATTGCCTGAACTTGTGCAGGTTCTTTTTCCAGCACTTTTTTATAAAACTCAGCACGAATAGGAGAATTTTCAGCTTGGTCTACCGGAGTAAATAAGACTGAACCTCCAAGGAAAAACTGGGCGGCTTGTGCCGGGAACATTTTGGTCGCCGGGTTTTGAGGATTGACCACAATGACGAGTTCTGCGAAGGCAGGTGAGGCGATTCCCAACAACAGTAAGACTTGGGTAGCCAGGAAAAATCGCAGGAAAATTTTTCGTTTCATCTGAATTCCTATAATCCAAATAGACGCCGTCATATAACGGACGTCCTTCGTTAAGAACTATTGAGGTAAAGCCACCAGGTTCTGTTAAAAAACCTTATGCAACCAAAAATCAGAAAACGGTTTTACTGTTGCAGTATTTATTGTTATGTTTATTGAGCTTCTTGCAAAATACCCAAACCAGTAAAGTCGAGCATGGGTGTGGCCACTGTTGCGATTGGTTTTCTT
>NZ_JASJXN010000066.1:0-10074 GCF_035018705.1 Undibacterium sp. RTI2.2
ACTTTCGACTGGCTGGTCAAAAGGCAGAATGCTATCGCATCTGACCCTTTGACTTTTTATTCAACGTTGCTCTTCGTGCTTGAATCCACCAAGCAATATAGTTCTTTACTTAACCAGGCAGAATTTTTTATACGGGTCCATTAGCTTAAGCCAGATCGCGTGGAAAGCTAGTCAGAATAATATTTAGGTGATATCCAAATGCAGAGGCAAGCTACGAAGACGCTTACCTGTCAGTGCAAATAAGGCATTAGCGACTGCCGGGGCAATCGGTGGAGTTCCTGGCTCGCCAATACCTTCTGGCGGATTGGCACTTTTGATAATAATTACCTGGATGTCTGGAGTGTCATTTATCCGTAAAACAGGATAATCGTGGAAATTGGTTTGCTCCACCTGTCCGTTCTTAATCGTAATATCGCCGTACAAAGCTGCTGACAAACCAAAAATAATTGCCGACTCCATCTGCTGCGTAATGATATTTGGGTTAACAGCGATCCCGCAATCCACGGCGCAAGTGACTTTGTGTACGCGAAGCTGATTATTCTCAACCGAGACCTCAGCCACTTGCGCAACGATAGAACCAAATGATTGATGCAATGCCACGCCATGCGCCCGTCCATCTGGAGCAGCACCAGCCTTGCTCACTGCCGCCTCCAATACGGCTAGATGTCTGGGATGTTGAGTCAACAATTCACGTCGAAAATTCACTGGAGTTTTGCCAGCAGCGTGCGCCAACTCATCAATAAAACTCTCTTTAAAGAACGCATTGTGAGAATGTCCTACAGAGCGCCAATAGCCTAATGGTACTGGCGTCGGCACAATCACATGAGCGATCTTTTGGTGCGGAAATTCATACGGCATATCGAACTCACCTTCTGCCGTTGTTTTATCAGGACCACCTGCAGGCAAGCCAAATGTGCGTTGCATCACTTGATGTGTGACAGAACCAGAAGCAGATTTATTGTCATAGGCGGTAATTTTTCCACTTCCATCAACGACCGCTGCAAAGCGTGCAATTGCGGCCGGACGATACATATCGTGGGTAGTATCTTCCTCGCGGCTCCAGATCAATTGAACTGGCGCGCCTTTAGTTTCTAAGGCGATTTTTACGGCTTGGATCACCATATCAACTTCTAGCCGGCGTCCAAAACCGCCACCCAAATAGGTCATATGCAGATCAACATTATCGGGAGAAATATTCGCGATCTTGGCTGCAACGCCAACGGCAATACTTGGAACCTGAGTCGATGCCCAGATTATTAATTTTCCGTCCTTAAACTGGGCGGTGCAATTCATCGGCTCCATCGTGGCATGCGCTAAAAACGGTGCACGATACTCTGCCTTAATCAACTGATCTTTGGCTGTCGCAGCAGCAAACCCAGACGCGGGATCGCCAACTTTATAATAAGTAAAACCAGATTCGGTATCCAATTGATTACTAAGTTCTTTAAATATGCCAGCACTAGACAAACCTGCATGTGCACCGGGAAGCCACTCTACCGGCAATGCCAGCAAGGCTTTTTTTGCCGACCAGTAATTTTTAGCCACCACCGCAATGCCAGCGACGATATGCTCTTGACCAGGACTGGACAAGTCCACAACATGCATCACTCCAGGCATAGATTTCACCGCATCGGCATTGAAGTTTTTAATACTGCCACCAATGGTCGGACTCATCTTTAGCGCGGCATAAAGCAAACCCGGCGGTCTGACATCAAGACCGAATACCGCACTACCATTGACCTTAGACGCTGCATCGGTGCGCGCTTGCGGCGTTCCTATTACCTTAAAGTCTTGTGGATTTTTTAAGCGTATTTCGCCAGGCTCAGTTTGAGATGCCTTCTGCGCTAAATCGCCATAAGCGAGGCTTTTGCCTGAGGAATGGATTACTTTGCCATCGGAGGTGTGACATTGCTCTGGTGGCACGGCCCATTCTTTTGCTGCTGCCGCTACAAGCATCGCGCGTGCGGTGGCACCCGCTTCACGCAATGGCCCCCAAGAATCTTTGACACTCGATGATCCGCCTGTTAATTGCAAACCCAGCTCGCGCGCAAATTTACCTGTCATCCATACCGCTGTCCGCTTTAACACCCCTGTGTCATCGGGATGAAATGGCAAACCATCAGCCATGACGACAACATTCCCATAAATTTTATCGATGGGAGCGTACATCGTTTTGATGCTATGCATGCCGACATCAAGTTCCTCTGCAATTAACATCTGCAAAGCGGTATGTATGCCCTGCCCCATCTCACTCTTATGCAGGGCAACCGTAACCGTGCCATCTTTAGCAATCTTGATCCAACCAGTCAAGCTTACTTCGTCATTCATCACAGGCAAAGCAGTACCACCGTTTTGACGTTGCCGTGGCGGCATCACACCCCAACCAACCACAAGCGCACCAGTAACGCCCAAGCCGCCCAGGACAAAACGACGACGCGACTTATTTTTGGGTGCTGCTGCAGTTATTACTTTGGATGTTGATTCCAGCTCAGGCTTTGTCATCGCTATGTCTCCATAATTTGATTATGTTTTTTTGGAACTTACGCAAAATTATCCAAGCTGCGTTGCAGTTCGTGTATTGAGGTACTAAGTGAAGTCCCAAGTGAAGTACTAAGAACTAAATTACTGCCCTCGTCACCACTCCTTGCTGAGGTGGTTTTTCGTAAGTTTTATTGTTAATTAAAGTTAGCATAGATAAAACACAGTGGTTATTTGTTCCGCCGCGGATACCCCTCAGACAATATGCGGCTCCATACAATTTCTTTTTGCTCTTGTGACATGAAAACCCACTCAGCAACCTCCGCCAATGTGCGACCACAACCGCGACATACATCGTCAAATGTAGTGGAACATACTGCAACGCAAGGGGTATCAGGTCGTTCTTTATTTTCAAACATAATTATTGCCATTCAAAGTCAAACTTAGTGATTTTAGTCCGTCTACATATACAAGCATCATCCAACGGGACATTTACCAGCAAGGACACAACAGTCAGAGCGTAATGTAAAGACCCGGTACTCGTTATTTATGACGAATAATAACGCGCTTTCTAAAATTGTCTTGTAGCACCTCGTCAATTCACTTACGATGCCTTACAGTCCATAGAACACCATCAAAGCACGCTAAAAAATTATGACCAAAGACTTTTTTCAATCTTTTATTTTACTGATACTGGTCACTGATCCGTTCGGTAACGTCCCAATTTTTGTCAGCGCACTGTCACATGTTTCGCCAGAGCGTCGCTGGCGTGTCGTGGTCAGAGAATGTGCGATTGCCTTTGCCCTGTTATTACTATTTATGTTTTTTGGTAAGCATTTTTTAACAGCGATGCAACTCTCGGATGTATCACTGCGCATCGGTGGCGGCGTAATTTTATTCTTGATCGCATTGCGTATGGTGTTTCCGCAAGAAGGCGGTATTTTTGGCGATGTGGAAGACGATCACGAACCCTTTATTGTGCCGTTGGCTATTCCTGCATTAGCAGGTCCCTCTGCTTTAGCAACCGTATTATTATTTTCGTCCGATAGCAAAATGGATGTCGCCGTACATCTAGCGGCACTCACCGCAGTAGCCATAGTCTGGCTCATTGTTTTACTCAGCGCAGAACAGATGCAACGGGTATTAGGCAAGCGTGTAATGACAGCGTTTGAACGTTTGATGGGATTGATATTGACAGCAATGTCAGTAGAGATGCTGCTAGCAGGAATACGCGATTATCTGAAAACTTTATCTTGACGCACAAGATTCAACGTCAAGATTAAAGGCAGAGATGAACGTGGAAATTAAACGTAAAATAAAATCCGACAACTCAAAATACAAACTCAGCAGATGAAGGTATCAGAGCTAAATTGTGTGCAGAATAGCGCAATTGCAACTCTGCATTTTGCGCGAGACCTTGCTCTACATTTTGCGCAAATAACTTATTATTAAAAGTAAAGTAACCGAGCAAAAACAGCAGCAAAGCGATAGCGAATTGTTTGAAAAATCGTCGATTCATATTGTCATCCTTACCTACTCAGTTAACTACCTACTTGGTTACCTAGTATCTAAAATCATTATGCATCTACCGGGTATTGATGCATAAATTGATGCCTGCTAATCCGTACTACATTATGTGGCGCGACGATCCAACATTGCCCTTGCAATCGTCCCGGCATCTACATATTCAAGCTCACCACCAACTGGCACTCCTCGGGCAAGACGGCTAGCTTTTAATCCACGTGATTTTAAAGTCTCGCCAATATAATGCGCAGTTGCCTCGCCCTCATTGGTGAAGTTGGTCGCTAACACGACCTCAACCACAATGCCATCTGTCGCACGGACGATCAGTTTTTCCAGATGAATATCTTTCGGCCCGACACCATCCAGCGGAGACAAACGCCCCATTAATACAAAGTACATGCCTTTGTATGTCATGGTCTGCTCAATCATCATTTGATCTGACGGCGTTTCTACTACGCAAAGTAAAGAGGCATCGCGCTCAGGATCAAGACAAGTCTCGCAAACATCACTCTCGGTAAAGGTATTACAAAGCTGGCAGTATTTAATTTTCTCTACAGCCTGCATCAATGCCCTACCCAATTGCGACGCACCGTCCCTGTCGTGTTGCAGCAAGTGATATGCCATACGTTGTGCAGACTTAGGGCCGACTCCGGGCAAGCGACGCAAAGCTTCTGCAAGAAATTCAAGACTGGTATGGGGTTTCACTTAGGGGGAATAGACCGTTAATAAATAAAAAACAGATAAAAAGCGTAGCGCGAAAAAGCGAAGAGACGAATTTTCTGCATGAGGACGAATAAAAATACGGAGGCAAGATACCAAAACTTAACATTGCAGAGGGCTTTATACCCTCTGCAAAAACGTACTTAGAACGGCAGTTTAAAGCCTGGTGGCAATGGCATGCCAGATGTCAACGCAGACATTTTTTCAGCCGATGTGGCTTCTGCCTTGCGTACTGCGTCGTTAAAAGCTGCTGCAACCAAGTCTTCTAACATATCTTTATCGTCGGCCAGCAAAGACGGATCAATCGTGACGTGTTTTACGTCATTTTTGCATGTCATCACTACTTTGACTAAACCTGCACCAGATTGCCCTTCTACCTCAACTAGCGCCAATTGGTCTTGCGCTTTTTTCATGTTGTCTTGCATGGCTTGCGCTTGCTTCATCAAGCCTGCGATTTGGTTTTTCATCATAAAAATCTCCTAAAACTTGTTCAATGGTGTTGATAAATGCTTAATTAATTTGTAGCTATTGGCCGAATCATTTTGTAAGAAATCAAACAGGTTTAATACTGCCAGTCACGATAGACGCGCCGAATTCTCGCATTAAAGACTGAATGAAGGAATCACTTTGTATCGATTTTTCTGCAAGCTGCTGACGCTCTGCGCGCTCAGCAACTGCCTGGGCGTTAGCGGTTTGCTCGACGGCACCGATTTTAGTCTCGACCTTAACTGTCTTTGCAAAACGCTCTGACAAAGCGAGCTCTAATTTTTCAACGCTGCCAGATGATAATAATGTTTGCAAAGGTACGCGCAAACTAAATACGAATGTATTACCGTTGATCTGGCAATCAATTAACTCACTTTGCTGCACTAATTGCTGTGCCACGCCACGCATCGGCAAACTGCTTGCCAGATTAGGCCAATGTCCATCCCAATTTAATTCTTGTATTGGTTTAATTTCTGTAACGCGCAATGCTATTTGTGGCGACTCCCCAAATGCTACAGAGTCAGTTGGCGCTTCACAAGCATTTATAGTTTGCGCCGAAATTGATATGGTCGGCTGAGGAGGGTTAACGGGAGGTGCTGGGTTTTCTGACTTCACTTGCACGGGAACAATCGCAGCCTGATCAAACTGATCATCAAAAGCAGCGGACTGAAAATGTGGCGGTAACTCATTAGAAGAGCTCGCTTCCATCATATCTTCGTCCCAAGGCGGCATGTCATCCATCCCGGCTGGCGCCGCTATTTTTGTCTGGCTTACGGTTGATGTGTGCCGCTCTTTTGTCGGAGAAACAACTTGCGTAGCGTTGGCAAATGACTCAACTGGGGCAGTTGGCCTAGCTGGTGCCGAGCTTAAGACTGGCACCGTAACAGGTGCCGCCATCGGACGTGTTGCAGATATTTCGGCAACTGCTGCACGACTGGCAACCGAAGGCTTACGTAAACCAGCAGCAGCTAACGCAGCATCACGAGGCGATAAAACAGGGACTGCCACCGTTGCTGGTAGAACTACCTGCGCTGCGATTGGAAGCGCTTCTGGTATTACTTCTGGAAGTATTTCCCCCACCTGCTGAGCAGTCGAAACAAGTTCAGCCACACGAGCTACCTGATTATCTTGAGCAGAAGATTCAACAGCCGGCACAGCCATAACTGGCGCAACGGGCGGTATCGCTACAGACATTGTTGGCGAGACTATTGCAGCGGAGCTTAAAGGTGGGCTGGATGCTAGCTGCCCACTAATTGAACTAGCTGAATTTACCGATCTGACTGAATTTACTGGGCTTACTACACTCGGCATAATTGGACGTTGAGGAACGCGGCCAGACGGCGCAGATCCACCCGAGCCACCAGCGCCATTACCTGCAATTGCCGCGCCACTATCAGACGGACGGAAGGCTAGCAAGCGCAGTAGCGTCATACTAAAACCAGCGTATTCATCCGGTGCTAACACCAACTCATTACGACCATGTACCGCGATCTGGTAAAACAGTTGAATCTCTTCTTTACCGAATAAAGCAGCGAGGCGAATAACATCATCGCGCTCTGGCATGTCCTCAGGCACAGCATCCGGCACCATTTGTGCGATGGCAATCTGATGCAGCAAACTACCTAAATCTTGTAGAGCGGATTTATAAGACAAGCTACGTGCCGCCATTTCGTCAGCGACATCTAGCAAAGCTTTGCCCTCTTTCACAGCCAAGGCATCGAGCAAGCGGATCAGATACGACTGATCTAATGCACCCAACATACCTTGCACTGCCTCTAAGGTCACTTTGCCAGCTGCATACGCAATTGATTGATCTGTCAGCGACAAGGCATCGCGCATAGAGCCATGCGCACCTTGTGCCAGCAAGCGAAGTGCCGGGACTTCAAATTCGATCTGCTCTTGGCCGAGAATATTTTCCAGGTGCGAAACAATATGACCAGGTGGCATCTGCTTCAAATTAAATTGCAGACAGCGCGACAATACCGTCACTGGAATTTTTTGTGGATCGGTGGTGGCGAGGATAAATTTGACATGCTCAGGCGGCTCTTCCAGCGTCTTTAACATGGAGTTAAACGCATGGTTAGTCAGCATGTGCACCTCATCGATCATATAGACCTTGAAGCGTGCATTCGATGGTGCGTAGACCGCTTGCTCTAGCAGCGCTGCCATCTCATCCACCCCGCGATTAGACGCCGCATCCATCTCGATATAATCAACAAAGCGTCCGGCATCAATCGCCACGCAGGCTTCGCACACACCACAAGGGTGCGAGGTGATGCCGCCGTTACCATTGGCACCGATGCAATTAAAGGATTTAGCGAGTATGCGTGAGAGCGTCGTTTTACCGACACCACGAGTCCCTGTGAATAAATACGCGTGATGCAGCCGTTGCTGCTCCAGCGCATGCGATAAGGCACGAACCACGTGCTCCTGCCCAACCAGCGTTTCAAAGCTTTTGGGACGATATTTTCTGGCGAGAACTTGATATGACATGACAGGATTTTACCTTATCCGACTCTGTTTTGACGTAGTGCAGACAAAGATCATTGATTAAAAATAATGGAGGTAGCAAACGGTTAATTCTCTGCCGTCAAGAAGGTGAAATATCTAAAAACACTGATTAGACTACTCAGGGCGATCCGGCAGCTTTTCAGATATGTCTTACAAACATTTGCTTAAGCCTAATAATTGTACTATAACGATAACATTTCAAAATAGATAACAAATGAAAGCCTGCCAGTCATGATGCATGACTGACTTCACCGATGTTCGTTAGAAAAATACGTCAACGTTCTCACAAATTACGCAGAGGCGTTACCAAAAACTAAGGATGGTATGAGCAATCCAAACGCCCCTTTTTACCCGATCATCTATGTGCGTGGCTATGCGATGACGCCTGCGGAAATCGATGAAACTAGCGCCGACCCGTTTTGCGGCTTTAATCTTGGCTCCACCGTATATCGTGCAGTGCCGGACAAAACGCGACAACCGCGTAAATATATTTTTGAATCACCCGTGATCCGGCTCGCCTCCGATTTTGACTATAGCGACGTGTACGAAGATGGTTATGACATCCTCGATCCTGAATGGGTCGCCGACCCAGACAATAAGCTAAGTAACCGCTCCATCATTATCTATCGTTATTACGACGAGGCCTCCCGCTTGCTGGGCATCGGAGAGACACCTAGCATCGAAGTATTCTCACAAAAATTAGCGGAACTCATTTTGCGTCTGCGAGATTTGGCCTGCGCTAATCCAGACAATCAAATCACGCCAGAAGATTTCCGCTGCTATTTAGTTGCTCACTCTATGGGTGGGCTGGTCTGTCGCGGCCTGTTACAAAATCCTGCAAATGACCCGAATAACGCCAAACAATATGTCGATAAATTCTTCACCTATGCTACACCCCATAACGGAATAGACATATTGGGAGCGAACATTCCCTCATGGCTAAGTGCATCGGACATGAACAATTTCAACCGCGAAAAAATGGCGGGCTATCTGGATTTGCAAGACACTTATGCCACAACTGGCCGCGTCGATTGGTTGCCGGAAGATCGCTTTCCATCCGACAAAGTATTTTGTATGGTCGGTAGTAACCGCACCGATTACGAAGTAGCGATGGGCTTATCCCGCACCTTTGCGGGTCATGGCAGCGATGGCTTAGTCCGTATTGATAATGCAATACTCCATGGCATCCATCAAGATGGCAGCGCCAGCACACCATGTGCAAAAGGCTTTGCCTATCGCTCACATTCTGGATATTTTGGCATCGTTAATAGCGAAGAGTCGTATCAAAATTTAACCCGATTTTTGTTTGGCGATGTGCGGGTAGATATCTGGGTTGATGTAGAAGAAATCCGCTTACCTGATGAAGTACAAAAAGCGGTAGACGATGGCCGCAACATCAACGCTTTATATCAATTTGAAATTCTGGCATCCCCTCGCGGCAAACTCTGGTATCTGACACGCCGCACCAGCGAAGAAGATTCTGTTGCCTGTATGAGCCAAGACGAATGGCGTACCGATCCAGTCAAAAACGGTCCTCAATACTTGTCCACCGTTTTCCTCGCCAACCGCTCCCGCGTCAACAAACAGCGCCGCTCCTTAGCGTATAGCGTCGCGCTGGGTGTAAGGGTACCGGACTACGAAATCGACCGTAAATTATGGATTAATGAACATTACGAAGGTGGTTACTTATTCCGTAACGCTATCTTGTTAGAAATGGTGCCGCCTGCCACTGATGGCGAAACATGGAAAATCCATTACGCATGGCAAAATAATGGTAGCGCTGCGGCCAATCAAGAAATAGAAACTGAAGGATTATGCGAGGGCAAAATTGATGTCAGCATCCCGTTCGATAGCGACACCACACCGGGAATTAGCGGCACATTGAGATTTGTTATTACCTGCTGGAATACATAGGCAGGACAGACCGCTTAATCAAACAAATAGATTGACAATATCCAAATATGTGCAGAAGTTAAAAAAACAAATCAAAAATAATTTTCGGCGTATTTTCAAGACAAATAGATAAAGAGTAATTCTGGGGAATTAGTTTTCTTGGTTTTGCTGCAATCCAGAGAAGAGAAAAATAAAGCCACCCCGCTCAGAGTGACTTTATTTTTGGCGATTTTTCGAATTTACTAACAACGCCGCATACATTGCATTTAATATCCTCCCAACATTTTTATTAAAAATACCCTACTATCCAATGATTAAATGGACAATTAAATATACATACTGGGAGTATATAATTTACATCCACCGTATTTTAGAATAAGGAAGAGGGCGGATTCAGCTACGAAGAGCAACGGGAGGTAAGTTTTAGGGGGAGTATATCCAAATTATAAAAAACCTCAAACG
>NZ_JASJXN010000067.1:0-9634 GCF_035018705.1 Undibacterium sp. RTI2.2
AACTTGTATGCTCAGCAACTAAGCGCCTGGTCAATATTCAATGCGCGCAGCTGGTCAATATTGAGTGCGCGCCAACAGTACAAAACATCTTGGGGACAACGTCAAGTTAGAAATGGGCGGCGTTCGTAAAAAGAAGGGCGCTGGTACGTCGATTGTGACGAACCCAGAATCCCGGGTTCTTGCAGTAGGTGAGGGTTTCGAGACCATGCTTACTGTCGCTACCGCTCATCAATATCAAATTAATGTCCGGAGTTATGTAAATGCGGGCAATCTCGCGAAAGCCGATATTCTCAAATCGGATTTTGATAAGGTCATTATTTATGCTGACCATGATAAATTCGATCCAATCAGAAATTATCGGCCTGGGACCCATTACGCACAGCAACTTGCGAGACGGTTAATGGAGATGGGGTTTAAAGTGGAGATCCGATTGCCTGATGTTGAAAAGACAGACTGGGCGGATGTATGGATGTCAGCGACCAATCAACTGGGGAATATCACTAACACGCTATTAACCCGGTGCATACAACAAAAGAGTGATCATCCGTTTTTGGTGATTGATCAAATGTTGAAAGAGAAAAAATTGCTGTAATTTGCCGATGCTAAAACCCAAAAACCCTCCTAATCATTAGGAGGGTTTTTTTTTGCTCTGCTGCGTTCAAGCAGGACAACATAGGGTAGTAAGCCTAGTGCGACCAAAATAAAAAAGTATTGGCTCACTAAAAATGCCAAGGTGATGCCGATACCAGAAATCATCCCCCCAAAAAACAAACTCAATAATTCCAGTTCTGACTTCACTATCAACCCCATCTTTCTAAAAATTCGTCGTCGAGACCGATTGTCGCGGTAACGTTGGACGCACTGTTTTTTGACAATTCCTCTGGCGTTGTCTTATTGGACTTTGCTTCATCGTGGTGTGGCGCTTCCTGATTTTTCCCCTTGCCGCCAACTTCATCGGACAATGTTGTTGTTGATGGAAAACTTAACGAGGTATCTTCGTTGATGTGTAAAAATTTACCGGTCGCAACAAACTCAAAGTATTTCTCTGCAGCTTGCTTGACCATTCTCATCCGTAACTGCTTATTTTTAACAGTAGTCAGATGTTCAAAGAGAAAGGGATATTCCTCCTCTAGAACACCGAATTGGACGGGAATTTTAGACATTTTTTACTGCCCGGCGTTGCATATTTTCTGCGACCAATAAAAAGCCAATCACATTGGTGAACGCGGGTTGATCCAGTGAATGTACATCATTCATAGGAAAGGTGGCTTTGATTACTTTCTCATAAAAACGCGCGCCGCCGCCAGTGATTAAAATGCTTTGTAAATCGTCCACATCACCCACCCGTGTTTTAATTTCTTTGACGGATTCTTCAATGACTTGAGTAGAACTAGATAAGTAACTTTCAAGTTCTTCCTGCCCAATTTCATGCTTAAAATAGTGAAACTTTTTACCCGACACAAACGCGTCATCAATGCGCTCGATCCGGTCAAACTTGCCACCACCATATTTGGCACTAATTAATTCAGCAATATGCTTCAGGATGTGAGAGACACCACCCACTTTGCCTCCGCTGCGCCCATCAATCATGTTGAATCCATTGGCAACAACCCAGTCAGTTGTGACATACCCAGGGTCAATAACCAATCTGGTGTTTCCATCGTTGATCTGCTGAGAGTTAGTAAATCCAAACATCGCCAAAGAGCCCACCGGCTGGGGCAGCACAATAACTCTTCCCACAGTAATCATCCTGCCATTCACAACAACGGGATCTTTGAACATCTCTTTTAAGAAATTGGCATACAAAGGCATCGTGTGGACAGGCAGCCCCAACGTTAAGACATCGACTTGATCAATACCGGCGTAGTACAAAGCACAAAATAGGAGGGCTTTATAGTTTTTTGACTTCGGAAAATCTTCAGAAAGAACTCGGCCACTGTTAGTGCCACCCATTGCTAGATGCACATCCGGTCCCACCTCAAACCATGCGCCATCGATGTTGACTTTGATGGTGTTACGTTGCGCGAAGTTGCCCAGATTCGTTGACACCGTGTTGGCGCTGGCCGCTGGTGCTAATGAAGAAAACGACCCCGTTACGATTTCATCATCTAAACGAACAGCCCATTTAGTTTGTCCAAAACCAAGATCGATCGCCGCTGCTTTGAAATGCATATATTACTCCATCGAAAAATTAAATTGACTGACACTTATTGGCAAAAGATTCACAACCAATGGTTAGCCATTGGTTAATCAATGGTTTCAGCAGCAGAAATGTTTTTATCGCCGCGCATTGGATAAAACCAATGGATTAGCATTGGTTAACCATTGGTTTTAGAAATCCGTTTATAAATCTGTTACTGGTTTTGATTAAACCATTGGATAACCAATGGTTATCCAATGTTTCACTAGCAAAAATGCGGTCCTTTCAACTCAGCTAACGGATTTCTAAGATGGGTTTTAACTGACTAAAAACGGTTAAGAGAGAGAGGTAGGATGTGAAAGAGGAGAGGCTTCAAAAAAGGGTGTTGTTATCATAGATTTCTGCAATTAAAGTCATTAATATTCAACTTGCAGTACAGAATTTGATAAGAATCCCCGCTAGGTAACTAGCATCGTCGCATGGCTTAACGCCACAAACTCTGCCTCAAAACTTGATATTTTTTTTTGATGGCTGCAGGTAATTCACTCCAAGATTGGACGTGATTACTGCAAGCAAACTTCAAAAAATCACTTCAACTACTGAGTGCCAGGACATCAAAGCAGTAACT
This sequence comes from Undibacterium sp. RTI2.2, assembly GCF_035018705.1. Classification (NCBI taxonomy): domain Bacteria; kingdom Pseudomonadati; phylum Pseudomonadota; class Betaproteobacteria; order Burkholderiales; family Oxalobacteraceae; genus Undibacterium; species Undibacterium sp. RTI2.2. The sequence goes on from NZ_JASJXN010000067.1 coordinate 2,769, forward strand.
ATTGTTGAATCTTTCTTTCCCTTTTAACTTGATTTCTTTTGTGTATTCACCTCCATTCGTGGACGTGAATTTTTTTAAAAGAATCAACAAGATAGAAGAGTAAAGACTGAGGACGACAGAACAGTGATAAACATTGGCCCCGTCGTCTGGTTTAGAGTCTTGCAAGGAATGAAGCCTACTCTAAAGACACGATCTCGACTACACAGACCATATAAATTAGGACGCCTAATTACCCTTCGCGGGGTTACATTGATCGGAAAAAGACTGCAATCGAGCACGTCTTATTAAGATCAATGAGGTATCCCACATGCAGCAAGGTCGGCAAGACTTGAAGCTGTTTGTGACATTCATTATCAAGGTGTTGCTACCTTTCCCCAAACAGCAGACGGATCATTGGATTTGCAAAGTTAGTGCAACCAAGCCTTGTTTCAACCACTTAAATGTAGGTGCACCATCACTTTTAATGAATGTCCCCTGGGGCTTTCGCAATAGTTGATTTGGCTGTACTGAATTTGGGGTTTGGGACAGGTTTGATGAATTGCAAAGCAGTTTGAATGACGACGTGAGTCGTTTCTACTACAGGTGCCAGCCAGTATTAGAGAGCCAATTGTTATCGCTAAAGATCCCTGGTTGCCGGAGGCCGCCCCGCAAGGCGTAATTTGCGAAGAATTTATTTATCAACACTAAAAAAGAGGACACCATGGCATTAAATTATGATCACACTCACGATGTTAAAAGAGCAAAGCTACCGCAAGCACTCAAAGACGAGCTGAGTGCTTTGTTTCCAAAGCACATCCATCGTGCACACAGCAAGACTAGGCAGAGCAAAGCTGCGCTTGGTGCTAAAACTCAACGTCTACGCTGTCTCTGTATGGTCGCCTCGATTGAAGAGCTGTACACCGTTGGTAAATTTGAGATTGCCAGCCTATCCAACCTCAAAGAGAAACATATTAATTTTCTTGTGACCCATTGGGTATCAAAAAAACAAACACGCGGTACGATAGAAAACAAGCTGACCTATTTATCAACATTAGCCACTTGGTTAAGAAAAGCAAACATCGTCAAAAATCCAGAAAGCTATCCTTCGCTGTGCGAACTACCAAAACGGTCAGGCATTGTGATGGAGGATAAATCATGGGAAAGCAATGGGGTGGATGCCCAAGAATTAATCGGCAGAATCACAATGGAAAACAAATACATTGGTATTCAACTCATGCTGCAAATCACCTTCGGTTTGAGAGCAGAAGAAAGCATGCTGATGCGACCTTTTGATACCGTCATGAGATTGCATGGCGAAACTTATTTGATGGTCGAAGACGGCACAAAGGGCGGCCGGCATCGTCGGGTTGAAATTGATGATGAATCGCAATTAGAAATAATTGAGACTGCAAAGCAATATATCAACAATAAATCCAAAACGACGATCCCCAATGAATTCTCACTAAAACAATGGAAGAGTAAGTATTACAACATTCTCAGAAAATATGGTCTGACAAAAAAAGGGCTTGGCGTGACGCCACACGGCCTGAGATCTCAATACCTGAATAATCTTTACAAAAACTTAACTGGAAAAGACAGCCCTGTGCGGGGTGGCACCTTGCCACAAAAAGACATTTTAGAGAGTGCGCGCAAAATCATTGCCGAACATGCTGGACATTCGCTGGCCAGCAAATCCAATGCTTATATTGGCTCCCATGCGGCAATCAAGTTGAAAACGTCAAAAGACATCACAAATGACCAGATTCTCAAAAGTATGGAGGAGGCTGAGGGCAATAAAATGAAAGCAGCACAAATGCTTGGATGTGCCCGTAGTTATCTTTATAAAAGATTGAAAGAAATGGAGTTAGTGAATGAATAGTTTCAAACGAATTGTGATCACGACAGGTCTCCTCTGGGTCTTGTTGTTTCTCTTTATTTTTATTGGGTTTGTGATTGTGACGAGCGCACCATGGTTGCAAGTCAAACTGCCACTAATAACAATGGGACTGGGTGGTGTTGGTGTTTCATTACATTTATTGTCACAACACTATCCTAGATAGTTATGCACAAAATCTGTGGATAAGTTATTGGATAACAATAGACGGTCCGCTCAAAACCTGCAGCAGTAGTAATTAAAGTCCTTATTGCTTCAAATTTGAGCAAGTTGACTTTATTGAACATGAGTCAAAATAGGTGGAGATAGTAGATGGTTGTTTTAATACTGGAATTTAACAAGAGTGTTCTCCACGCGTGCGTGGGTTTTGTTTAATCGATAAGCATAGAACGATATCAATAATGGTCTAAATATTGATATCTTTTTCATTTTCAAGCCGCCTATAGTTATCACCTTCTTTAGTTCCTCAACAACAAAGCATAGATGAGGAATTTAGATTAACGAGCCTGGCCATCCTGTGCCGCTCTATTACCTGAGCCTAATGCTGTTGCTTCTACAAAAGACGGAAGTGCATCTTATTAACTCGATGTACCTATTTCCTACCAAACTCCCCCAAATTCATAAGACCCAATAAATCAGTCACTTTATGAAATTTGACTTTCCGCACATGTCGGCAAAATAGTAACAAGAAATCTATTTGATCGACATCATCATGCACACAGAATCAACTATCGGCGCCTCCTCCATAGACGGATTACAAATATTGATGATGGTCGTACTGATTATTATTATCTTTGGCTTGATTTTGTTTCAGCCAAAGAAACCGCCATCAACCAAAAAAGAAGAAAGCATTTTCCATGAAAAAGATCAATAAAGCAGCAGTATTGCTATGCGTTGTGAGTTTAAGCGCGGTCGCTGCTGATAAAAACGCAGACCTTATTAAAAAACTAGAAGTGCGGGTTGGTGCGGGAGAAATTGAAACGATTACTAAAACACCCTACGGTGAGCTGTACGAAGTTAAAACCAAGCGCGATGTGATCTATACAGACAAAGAAGGCAAATACTTGTTTGCCGGACGTGTCATTGATACAGCATCAGGCAAAAACTTGACCGAAGAGCGTTTAGACGACATCAACAAAGTTGATTTCAAGTCCCTACCACTCGATTTGGCACTGAAATATACGAAGGGGAATGGCAAGCGCGTCTTCGCGATTTTCGAGGACCCGAACTGTGGCTATTGCAAAAAGTTTCGTAAGACCTTGCAAGATATGGACAACGTAACGGTCTATACCTTCCAGTACAACATCTTGACCGAAGAATCCAAAACCAAATCCCGCGATATCTGGTGCATGCCTGATCGTAGCAAAGCCTGGGACGAATGGATGCTCAATAACAAAGCACCGGTAACCGCGGCTGCTTCCTGCACCTCACCGAGCGACAAGGTATTAGAACTGGGTAAGAAATACCGTATCCAAGGTACGCCGGCAATCATCTTCACGGACGGTTCTCGCATCCCGGGCGCTGTAGATGTAAAAACGATGGAAGATAAGTTAGCCAAACTAGCCAGCTAATCTACAGCCAGATTTAACGATCGAACAGGGAGAACCAAGTGGAATCGCAAGAACAAGGCATATTGATCGATTTGTTGATCCGCCATAGAGACACCATTATCAGTGGTTCCTCTGTTGGGCTGCGCTTGGTTGCGCATCCGAAAACGATGCGGTTCCTCAAATCCCACAAAGATCAGGACATTAACAACATCGTTGCAAACATGCTGAGCACGAAAGATCCCTTTGTCGCGAATGACTTTGATGTGGACAACGCTATTAGCTTATTAAAAGACGCAACTGAATTATTGAAAGTAGGGCGTAAATCGGGAGTCCGGATTGTAGCGACGCCAAAGTCTTGTCATACGATGGGCTTTTCACTAGAAAACTATTTGCTGGCAGAATTTGTATTGCCGTCTACCGAATACGATCGCGCCGGTGCATTTGGATACCCTTTAACAAGACCGAGAAATCGTCTCTATACCCGCTTGTCTGACCATCTTCGCGGCAAGGCCTCCCATGCGCAAGTTTAATACGCACCGCTTGTACTGGATGCTGAACTGTCGCTGGACGATCAAAGAAATAAAGTCGGCTTTTCAAGTGCCGCGAGCGATCGCTCAACATATTCAGGATGTCGGTCTTCAGTACCAAAACAAGATTGAGCTTGAGCAAGCGTCGACCGTCATTCTCGGCATCGTCGTGGCTCACAACGAACTCACTATGGAACAACACGGTTTTTAGAAAATAAAAACCTAAATGACGATTAGCCCGCATGTACTCAATACCAAAAGTCACTTTGGGCAGGTGCCAAACGAGCACCCCTCTCTCTGACCTTGCTCGCCGTACTGATTGTCGAGGAAGTCGCCGATTATCTTGCGAGGGATACCAGTACCTGCAAACTGATCACACCTTGAGGGACTTGTTTGATTGGGGCGGGGCTGACCGATTATTGGACCTTGATGGATATCTGGCATATCTAAAATAACACGGATGGATTGTGAATAAACGAGATTTCCTCAAAGCATTTGCTATCAGTTGTATGCCACTGCAGTCAGCGCTTGCAGAAGACAATAACGATGGCCAAGTGTATCGAACACCGACGCTGCTTTGGTTAAAGCGCGGGGCCGACGAACTCCAATTTGATTATTCGACGGAACTAGGCTACAGGAAAGCCTCGTTCCTTCTTCGTGATGTTACCGCGAATCGACAAGGCTACCCCGATTGGCGCTTGCTCCAAACACTCTCCTGGATGCAAACCTTTCTAGCCATGTATGGCCACCATGTCCGCTTTGATGCGCTGTCAGGGCTACGTACGCCTTACACCAATAGTCATACCGAGAACGCCGCCCAAAATTCGTTTCATTTGCCAGATCACCGAGGCATATTCAGAGCCATTGATTTTAGAACTACCTCGATACCAAGTACCTATTTAGGACAACTCGCTGCCAAATTACAGCAGGGCGGTGTTGGTTTTTACCAGCGGAATTTTTTACATGTCGATACCGGAAACCTGATTGGCAAAAGCGGTAATCAACGTATTTGGCATTCTTACTGAGATTAGACCCGATGACTAAAATCATCAACCAAGCGAGGGAAGTAGTTGCCATTACGTTGCTAAGAGAAGGCTATGCCGATCCCAAGAAATTAAGAAATGTGCTCCGGGACGCATATCCATTTGAAGTCAGAAAAGGCTACCGTTATCACGCGTGGCTGAGTGTCATTAAAGAGAGAATTAGTGGAATGCGTCCCCCTAAGCCTGACCCCAATCAATTACCACTTTTTTAGGGAAAACATCATGTGTCCAAAAGAAGATCCTTACGCTTGGGTCAGTATGGCGATTTTTATCGTACTGGGAATACTGTTCGCTTTGACGGTGTCGTTTGGTATCAGTTATCTGAAAAAGAAACGTCAGGCTCGCGCGCGCAGTAAAACAATCGAAGAAACGACCTTACAGTTTATTCCGCCTGGTAATGGCATCGTCTGATACCAATAGGTAAATAGGAGCCTTACATGGGCAGCTTGCTAGCGGTGTCAATCGTATTTAACGCGACGCTCTTGATCGCTGCGGCGGTGGTGTCTTATCGCTTGTGGTTTTCTAGTGACGTGATCGAGGATTGGGAAGTCGAAGCAATCCGACTTCGCAACTCCAAAGACCCTTTGGATCAGGTCAAATACGCCCTTGGTTACGCAGGAGGCGGTGTGCATAAACGCATCGATGAAAACCGCGAGTTACTGGAATTCCTGCTCGAAGAAATACCAGGATTCATCGACAAGAATACCTGGGTGGAGGGATGGATAAAAAGTAACGACGACTTCTTTGTCGCGATTGAGAAAACGGTGCCGATTGCTCAAGGTACGTTCTACAGCGCGCAAATTGATAGCATCGGCAAACTCGGGTTTCCCCGGCCTTGGCCAAAAGTGGGCAGGAATACCGGGTGATTAAATCTAAGTGGGTTGTCCCATCCTAAGCGAAGCAAAATAACCATACTTGAATTGGAAATAAGATGTTCTTTTCCAAAAAAATAGTGATTTTTCTGTTGATAGCCCTGATCGTCCAACCGTTAATTTACCTCACAATTCATCATGCTAATCATGAAGCGACGGAACATTTCATTGATTTAGTCAGTCAAGCAAATAATATTGAGTTTATGGACGTATCCATCAAAGTATTAAAAGAGGGAACGGGTCCGTTATTAGAGAAATATGGTGTTAGCAATATAGATGATCTCGTCAGGCTTAGAGAAAAAACTATCCATGAATATGAGTTCAAATTCTCTGATAAAGCCAAGTCAACATTATCCAGGTTTAGTTTTTGGTTAATTATTGTTGAATTTATTCTGTCTATATTTGCTTCTTTGCTTTTGGTTTACCTATTTGCAAAATCAATGATGCGCAAAACCCCTCGTGTGCTGCAGACACCATAAGTTCAGTCACTAAATCACTTTCCGTAAATACCTCTCTAGGAATTCACATTATGAGTAAAACTCTACTCTGTTTTATTGCGTTAATGTCATGCGCACTCTCGACCTATGCACAAACGAATGTCAGCTATCAGGTCGAGATCGAGCGAGTAGTCAACGGATCAGAAATCGCGTTTCAACATGCCACGATCAGCACAGTAATGGCGAAGGAGTGCTCTTACGAAAAAATCGAATCGATGCCGTATGTGACGTCCATCCGAGGAGAGAATGGAACAAGTGAGAACAGCATTGATTACGCACAATCAGGTTTTAAGATTTCCATATTGCCAGCGCAAGACGATCGCGCTGTCATGAAACTCTTGCTGCTGAAAGACGGTAAAACGGTTTTGAATTCGACCTATGAATTTAGGATTAAGCCCGGTCATACATTGGAATTTAATGGCGTAGATGTTGGCGCGCACTCAATATTGACCAGCTGCGCGCATTGAATATTGACCAGGCGCTTAGTTGCTGAGCATACAAGTT
>NZ_JASJXN010000068.1:0-9324 GCF_035018705.1 Undibacterium sp. RTI2.2
AAACAAGAAAACCAATCGCAACAGTGGCCACACCCATGCTCGACTTTACTGGTTTGGGTATTTTGCAAGAAGCTCAACAAATTATAAAAATAATTCTTAAAAAAGGTATGCACATTGTATGCCATGCCTTTTACATAAAATGACGGCGCTCTGTGCCGTGTTTTACCTGAACTGGCTTATACGACGACAAAGCTGACATGCTTGTTATTGATGATGCCGTATTACTGGAAGTTCTTCGCTTTTCCATCCTTTAATTTATCCGGGAGTTCTAACATGAAAAAAAACGCCTTAATTTTCCCTGTGTTGTTCCTGCTACTTTCAAGTGTAAACATAGGTGCTCATGCACAAACAATCAGTTCTAAGCAGCAATATACCGAAGATACTAAAAGAGCGGCAACTCGATATGCTGATGATAAAAAGTTGTGTGCAGAAGAGAGTACATCCGCTTCGCGCATGCAATGTCTGCGGGATGCCAAGACCGAATATAACAATGCATTGGCTACCGCAAAATCGAATATGCAGGCAGTCACCGTATCAACCAAGTCGGGCGCAAGCTGCGCTGGCTGCGGTCGTGTGCTATCGGTCAATGTGAGTGATAAAGAGGGAGAAGGCAGCGCTTTAGGATTAATTGCCGGCGGTGTGGCCGGTGCACTATTAGGTAATCAGGTCGGTAATGGCACCGGGCGCGATCTGGCAACGGTTGCTGGTGCAGCTGGCGGTGCCTATGCTGGTCGTAAAATTGAGCAAAAAGCAAAATCGTCCAAAGTCTGGGCAGTCGCAGTGCAATATGATAATGGCGATAAAAACACTTTTAATTTCGACCATGATCCAGGATTCGGTAGCGGTGATCTGGTCAGAAACAGTGGCGATAGCATTATCCGCCGTTAATTTTTTGAGTATTCTTGTTAGCGACTTACGCAAATTTGCAGAGATGATCAAGCGAGGTGATTTGCGTAGGCTGGAGATGGGCAGAGTATTTTCAATCGATAATGTAACCAGAGCCTTCGTGGATACTAATAAGCTCACAAGGTTTGCTCTATTGACAGGAGCGAGGGCTAAGCTTGCTTACAGGTCTTGGTTGGGGTCATCATGGGATCGCCAATAGTGGCGAAACTAACTTTACATTTCAGTTTTCTATCTTGCTCATTTTCGTTGCTTCTTAGTATTTTATTGCCCTACGCCTAGATCGTTCTTGTAAATACCAAATCCAGTCGTTAGACTAGACGCTCATTATCCCAATAAAAACAAGGGACTGCTCAATGTTAAGCTACAAGCAAATACAGCCGCTGTCAGGACTAAAGTTGTTCAGTGTTCTCGCCTTGGTTTGCGCCTGTTTTTCTGGTTCAAATGCGCAAGCTGAATCGTGTAAAGCGTTGATTGCAGCAGGCAATCCAGAATATCCTCCTTATTTATGGCGTGACCCCAGCGATGAAAGCAGGTTAATCGGTGCAAATGCCGATTTAATGCAGTTATTATCAAAAGAGTTAGGCATACCGATTGAAGTCAAGTATGTTGGTACTTGGGGGCGCGTGCAGGAGGAGGCTAAGCTTGGTCGTATTGACTTGATTGCGGGAGCTTTTTTCACTCAACCCAGACTGGATTACATGGATTATTTTTATCCGGCTTTCCGTGAAACGCATTCTGTAATCTGGACAAAAGCAAATAGGTCTCTCAACTATAAGAAGTGGAGCGATCTACAGGGCAAACAGGGAGTCACGGTGATCAATAATAGCTTCGGTGACGATTTCGATCATTATGCTAAGGAATCATTGAAAATAGCTACCGTTGCTAGTCTGGAATCAGCATTAAAAATGTTGACTTTATCGCGCTCAGATTATCTGATTTATGAGGAAGATCCAAGCCTCGCCTACGTGGCTAAGCTGAATATCACCGGCTTAAAAATAGTCACGCCAGCGATTAGTAATGAGGGCTTATTTTTAACTTTCTCGCACAAATCGCCATGTAATACCGGAGAAATGCGCGGGCGCGTTGCGAAGGCAATGATCAAATTGACCAAGCAGAATGTGATGGATAAATTAATTGAAAATAACATTCAGCTCTGGCGTAAAAAAAGTGACTGAGGTGTTCAAGACGCTACGCATATATCTGAGTGAATGTCTGTTAATCAGGCTCTTTTTGCAAAAATAGCTAACGGCGAACTCTGCAAAATTCGGTGAATGCCAGTCGTTTCCTTGCAGCGAAAATAAAACTGTATATGGCAACTGGCTATGGCAACTGGCAACTCTATAAGCAACTCTACAAGGCTCATGTTGGGAAAACTTTCACTTCGTCAAATTCTGATTTTAGGCGTCGCATTAGGAATCTTACTGCCAGCCTTGGTCGTCGGACGATTTTTGCTGGTGGATCGGTACGAGCGTGAGTTGGATCTACGTGTGCGTACCCCAATGTCGCAATACGCGGATATGCTGTCCAGCGCGATGGCGGTTCCGGTCTGGAATGTCGATAAAGAAGTTGCTACCCAATTTGTTAAAGCCGTCATGCGTGACCCGGCAGTTCTGCAAGTCACCGTCGAAGATGAATCCCGAAGCCAGTTTGTGCATAGCGAAATCGCCGAGCGACGCATCGGCGAGGTCATGCATGAAGAACGTCCGATTTTTTTAAATAATAAGCAAATCGGTAAGGTCGTTATCGAACTGAGTACAGGGCGTTTGGATCACGATTTACTGATTGATTTCTTGAAGTTGGGCGGCGCAATCCTTGCGCAGGTTTTAATTTCGTTTGGTTTTATCCTGCTGTTATTTGAGCGCAGGATCGTACATCCATTGCAGGCACTGCAAAATATTACTGCCGATCTGGCGCGTGGCAAACTGGACAAAGCGGTGATCCGGCATCGCAAGGATGAGATTGGCAGCTTTGCCGATAGCCTGGACAAAATGCGGCTTGATCTGGGCGCTTTGCTCTCAGAACGCGATCTGAAAAATGAGATACTCCAACAAGAATTAAATGATCGTTTGCGTGCAGAGCAAGCCTTGCGTTTTACCGAAGAAAAATTCACCGCGATTTTTCATGCCTCGCCAGTTGCAATGACGGTATTTCGTAAAACAACCAGTTTCACGATGATTGATGTCAATGATGCCTGGGTCAGGCAATTTGGCTGGTCGCATGATGACATCTTAAACAGCCCAGAAAAACAACTTGCGCTGTGGCGAAATAAAGAAGATTTAGATGCCGTAATGCAAAACGTAGAACATCATGGCGAGATCCATGATTACGAAGCATGGCTACATTGTGGTCATCAGGAAAAAATCCTGCTATGTAATATTTCTGGCAGGTTAATTCGTCTGAGTGAAGAATCTTTATTGGTACTGGTGCAAGAAGATATCACCGAAAAACGGCATAACGAATCAGAAATTCGTACCCTCAATAGCAGTTTAGAGCGCAGGGTATCAGAACGAACTAACGCACTCGAGGTGGCCAATTCTGAGCTAACGATCGTGCTAGAGAATCTCCAGCGGGCGCAGCATGAGCTGTTACGCACCGAAAAAATGGCCGCACTCGGCTCCCTGGTGGCAGGCATCGCGCATGAGCTCAATACGCCCATCGGTACCAGCGTGACGATTGCCAGCACTTTGCAGCAGCATACCGAGCAAATCATCGCCGGGATGAAGACTGGGATGCGGCGTTCCACTCTGGACGAGTTTTTACAAAATACGCGCAATGGCACAGATATTTTGATGCGCAATCTTGGTAAAGCGTCCGAACTAGTCGTCAGCTTTAAACAAGTTGCCGTTGATCAGACCAGTGCCAATCGTCGTTTGTTTGTGTTGGATGAAACCATTGCAGAAATTGTGCTGACTCTTGGTCCGACCATACGCAAGACCCGGCATGAGGTGGTGTATACGATTCCGCCTAAAATTATTCTGGATAGTTACCCCGGTCCTCTGGGGCAAGTGTTGACCAACCTGATTAACAATGCGTTTATTCATGCGTTTGAAGGCGACACCCGCGGTGTGGTGGATATTTCTGCCAAGTTGTTTGAAGAAGATAGAGTGGAAATTGTGGTTAGCGATAATGGCAAAGGCATACCCGCCGCCAATCTCGGACGCATATTTGATCCGTTTTTCACTACTAAATTAGGGCAGGGTGGTAGCGGATTAGGGCTCAATATTGTGTATAACCTGGTGACTGGCGTACTCGATGGGCATATCAGCGTTGACAGCATCATCGACCAAGGCACCATCTTTATCATTAGCTTGCCTTTAACTGTTTTTAAAAAATAAAAACCAATTTGACACCCTGAATTTTGCAGACGTCCTCGCTTCTGTTAAAGTGCCGCCCATGAGTAAATTATCCCTAGATAAAATCCTGCAATCGCAAGGATTTGGCACCCGAAAATACTGTCGCGAGCTAATCGATGACGGCGAACTGAGCATCGCTGGCGAAGTCATGGACAGTTATAAAACGACCGTGGAAACCGATGGCCTGATTTTTCATATTTTTGATGAAGAGTGGGAATATCGTGAACATATTTATATCGTTCTCAACAAGCCCGCTAATTTTGAATGTTCACGCAAACCTAGCCACCATCCCGGTGTACTGAGCCTTTTGCCAGAACAGTTTTCGTGGCGCGATGTGCAGCCGGTAGGCCGCCTGGACCATGATACGACGGGTATGTTGTTGATGTCGGACGATGGGCCATTTATCCACGCCCAGTCTTCGCCTAAACGACATATTCCCAAAGTGTATGTTGCAACCACGGCGGAACCTGTCACCAACGAATTGGTAGAAAAGCTATTGGCAGGCGTGCAATTACATGATGAACCAGCGCCATTGGCAGCGCAAACCTGCCGCCAGCTTTCTGATCACCAGCTTGAGATCGTCTTGGAGCAAGGCAAGTACCATCAGGTCAAGCGCATGCTGGCAGCAGCCGGCAATCATTGTGCGGCGTTGAGCAGAACTGCTGTCGGACAACTAACATTGCAGTCTCTGGGTTTGGAAGAGGGCGAATGGTGTTATCTCACCCAGCAACAAATGGCGCTCTTGGTGCCTGCATAAAATGATTGTTTGTTGCGATTATATAATTTGAATTCTTAGCATCACTTTTATTGTTGGTTTTAGCTTAAGCTTCAACATCATTATCAGTTACGAGGAGTCACTATGCCTGTCGTCGCTATCGTCAATCCTAAAGGTGGTGTTGGTAAAAGTACCTTCGCCACTAACCTGGCCGGATACTTTGCCTCGCAAGGGCATAAGGTGATGCTGGGCGATGCGGACAAGCAGCAATCATCACGCACATGGTTGTCGTTGCGCCCTGCCAGTTTGCCAGCGATTAGTGCCTGGGAAATCCAAGACGGTCATATTGCAAAACCACCTAAAGGGACGACACATATCGTATTGGATACGCCTGCAGGTTTAAGCGGCAGTAAATTAGATGCGGTCTTAAAACTGGCGGACAAGGTGATTGTCCCTCTGCAACCTTCTATTTTTGACATCCTCGCCACGGAGGATTTTTTGAAAAAACTCAATAAGCGGGACAAGAACTACCAATTAGCCGTGCTAGGTATGCGAGTCAATGGCCGTAGCCGAGCGTCGGATCAATTGGCGCACTATGTCGGACAACTAGGCTTACCTGTCCTAGCGTATTTACGTGATACCCAAAACTATATTCAATTGGCAGCACACGGCGCGACTTTGTGGGATGTTGCACCTTCCAGAGTAGAAAAAGATATAGCGCAATGGCAAGACGTGATTGCATGGGTAAATCAGCCTTAAATCAGCCCTAAAGCGGCTATAAATCAGCCACGGAACAGAATTTAGCCGCAAAGCAGAATTGATATGAATTGCCCCGCAATATCAATTTGTGCAAATTCTGGGTTTAATATACTCCCCATTATTTTATGGAAAAATGCCTGATTGTCCAGTGATTATATGGACGATTAAAATATACTAATGGCAGTATATATTTAGGCGAAGCTTACTTCGCCTGATAAATCGACGCAGACTTGTTGCAGCAAACGGTCACAGCGCTTTCACCTACGCACCCTCCATCTTGATTGATGGCACTCTTTATTTCCCTAAAGCAGCATGTCTCTCTCTATAATGCCGCATTCGTCACGACGCCTTGCTGCGGCAATTTGGCGTAAATTCTATTTTTATCAAAGACTTAGTACATGCATCACACCATTTTTGACACGCCCATCATCAATACTTTGATGCGTTGGGTTTCTTTATTGATATTGAGACTGATTGGCTGGAAGGTCGAGGGTATTACACCGACCGCGCCCAAATACGTGCTGATCGCAGCGCCGCATACGAGCAATTGGGATTTTCCCGTGACTTTGCTGGTTTGTTTTGCTCTGCGCCTTAATGTTTACTGGATGGGTAAAGCCAGTTTGTTTCCACCCGTTGTAGCCGGCGTAATGCGTTGGCTTGGCGGCATCCCGGTGGATCGCACCCGCACTGGCAATTTGGTCCAAAGCACGGTTGAGGCTTTCCAAAACACCTCGTCATTGACAGTGATTGTCCCGCCGGAGGGCACGCGTGGCAATGTCAGCCACTGGAAAACCGGATTTTATTACATTGCTCAAGGCGCTGGCGTACCAATTGCGCTGGGTTATCTGGACTTCAAACGCAAAGTCGGCGGCATCGGGCGCATGTTTGAATTGTCTGGGGATATTACGCGTGATATGGCTGAAATCCAGTGCTTTTATGCAGGGATTACTGGCAAGAATCCGCGCCAGTTTGATGCAGGTAATATTCAAATAAAGTAATTGTCTCAGCAGAGCACAGGATAATTTCCCTGTGTTCTAACTATATTCAAATTAAAGTTTTTTGTGGAACGACTTTCACCTCAATAACTTTAGTTGGGCTAAGCTGGCTTGCTGCTTGTGCTCTGATGAATAACCATGACATTGGTTTTAAGATCAGCTTTTGTGTTATCAATTCACACCAGGCGTGTGACGCCAGCCAGACGATCAGTGCACTCACTGCGATTGCCGTAAAAATAGCCAATCCTTGTTCTAGTTTAAAAATCTCATTCAAAATACCCGTCTGTTGCAACACAATCAGTGCCAGACCGTGCCATAAAAAAACATACATAGAACGTTGACCGACTTGTGCCAGACCCCAATTTCTCAAAGAAAGCAAATGTAGACAGGCTAATCCAATTGTCAATGAGGCAAGATATTGGGCGATTTGATACAAACTACCTGTCATATTCGCCATCCCAAGATGGTTGAGCGAATAACTGCCATACAGCCAGCGATAATCGAAATCACTGTGCAATAAGAACGAGGCGGTGATCGCGATTGCTACTACCGGCGCACTCACAAATACCAGACGCTTCTTCGTATTATCAAAGGCACCCGGTCCCATTTTCCAGCCCAATAAGAAAAATGGGAAGAAACAGAGAGTGCGTGAAATACTTAAAAAATAACCCGTGCTGTCTGAATAACCAGCGATTAAGGACATAGCCAAGGCAATTACCACCGGAAATTGCAATTTTGAAAAAATCGGTAACAACAGACGCCAGGATAGTAAGCTCAACAAATACCAGAGCATCCAATAAGGTGCAAACAAGCCGCTATAAACGCTTAAATTGCCTTTTAACAGCAACTCCAGACCTTCATAAAAAATCTCAAAAGCGACCAGGGGAATAACAACATTTTTGACTAATTGGCTACCTTGTTTTTCGTCTAAAGATGCTTTTGAGAACATGCCGGAGACTAAGGCAAACATCGGCATGTGGAACGAGTAGATGAAAAGCCATATCGAGTGCAGAAAATGCGCTCCCGCGATATGCAATTCAATCAAATGACCGAACACGACTAAAAATATCAAAACACCTTTGATATTGTCGATACGGAAGTTTCTGCTCAGTGAGGACATCAATAATTCTCTAACTATTTGTAAACATGGGTTTTTTCGGAAAGTCGCCATGATAACGAATGATCGGAACTTAGGTTCGTGAAGTTTGTAACGAAGCTTTGCTAAAAGCATTGAAGTAGGCAAATAGATGCTTTGATCTGCTAAGATTTCACTGCAATCAGGCTAGTAACATCACTGCTTATCATTGCTATTACAGTGGTGTTTTCGTTACAAAAATTATGAGTAGACGTACGCAAAATCGTCTCAATTGCATTGCTGTGCCTTGCCGGAACAATTTTTGCGTAGGTCTTAATTGATTTCCATACGAAGAACATCTGCCATATTGATGTCACAAAGTGAGCTTATAGTTATCGTGTACCCTATGTTTTAATTTCTTTGTGGCAATTAGTGGTGATGCGATACTACAATTCATCAACGACTTACGCAAAATGATCCCGGCAAGGCGTGACAACGAAGATAGTACTGTTGTATGGCGTCGCGCCACGACGCTTTGAGGCGGTTTTGCTCAAGGCCATCATATTGGTATTTATTATTGGGGAGTGCACTGCTTATGGCGAATAGTGATGCAAAGAAAGCACTGCTGACTTCTAAGCTCGATTTTGAACCCATGCATGGCGGAATAATTAAGTCATCCGAATTTGGCGATAACATTCTTGACGAATGGGGCTTTAGTCCCGATTCAGTTGTGGTTGACAGCAAGCCCGCGCCAGACAAAGTTAATAAGTCAACGCAACCAGTACCGCCTGCAAATTCACCATTACAACCCTCGCCATCTTTGGTCAGCTCCGACGCTACCACTAAGTCTAAACGGTCGGTTGCGTCTATCTCACTTGGAGAGTCTGCGGCAAGAGCCTCGGCCACCCAAAAAAAAGTACCGCTATCACCAACAAGAAAAACAGCCGTAGTCAGAAAAAAAGATCAATTTACCCAGTACGCTGCCAGCATTATTTTGTTGGGATTTATCGTCATTTCAGTGGCGATCTATTTCTATGTGAATCGCGCTCCAAAAAATAATGCCGAAATCAGTTATGCGACGCTGCCCGAAGCTGTCGTCAATATTAACGGTCAAGTGACCAGAATGCAGGTCACTATACAAGTTGGTGCGGACGATCAAGGCTGGTTGCAAGAAAATACGAAAAGTCTCAACGACATATTTAAAGTGGCAATCTCCAACACCAATCCTGACGATTTGCGCACGCCTGAGGGTTTTCTGACACTGCAAAATAATCTTAAGCAAGAACTGAATAAGGCGATGAATTCCGATAAGGTACAGGCAGTTTTATTGACAGAACTACTGCTGCAAGATAAATCTTAAAGAATCACTTGCCGCTATTTTTATGCTTGATGTTGCATTTTGTTCTTGAAATTGTCAGGTTTTAAAATCTTATTTCTGTATCTCATGAGGTTCTTGCAAAACGAAACACCGGAGAGTAATTTTATTGCGAGAAGCGCAAAATAGATGAGAAAGGAGCGGCC
>NZ_JASJXN010000069.1:0-9133 GCF_035018705.1 Undibacterium sp. RTI2.2
TCACTGTCTTTCTACCTCTATTTCCCCGCCTCTCGACGGGAGCCGAACTATAGCAAACATCCCCTCCCTTTGGCAAGCGCTTTCCATTCATATTTTATAAATCGTTTGAATTAATAGAATAGCTTACTGATTCTTAAAGTTGGCTGGACGCTTTTCTATAAAAGCTTTCATTCCTTCTTTCTGGTCCTCCGTACCGAAGCTACTATGAAACAAACGGCGCTCATATTGCACACCTTCTGCCAGCGTTGTTTCATAAGCGCGATTGACGGAATCCTTTACCATCATCACGATCGGCAAAGACATTGAGGCGATCACAGTTGCCGCTGCTAATGCCTCCTCTAGCAATTTATCCAACGGCACAACTCGAGAGACCAAGCCCGCACGTTCCGCTTCAGCCGCATCCATCATCCGCGCAGTCAAGCACATGTCCATCGCTTTAGATTTGGAAATCGCCCGTGGCAGTCTCTGGGTTCCACCAGCTCCAGGCAAAGTCCCCAACTTAATTTCCGGCTGACCGAATTTGGCATTTTCTGCAGCGATAATAAAATCGCACATCATTGCTAACTCACAGCCACCGCCCAAGGCATAACCTGCTACGGCAGCAATCACCGGTTTGCGAATTTGACGTATTTGCTCCCAATTGCGCGTAATGTAATCGTTCTTATAAGCATCCATATAAGAGTAATTCGCCATCGCACCGATATCAGCACCCGCAGCGAACGCTTTCTCACTACCAGTAATGACGATACAACCGATGGTCTCGTCTTTATCAAACGCTTTTAAAGCAAAGCCCAACTCATCCATTAATTGGTCATTTAAAGCATTCAGTGCCTTGGGCCGATTTAAAGTAATGACACCGACTTTATCCTTGGTCTCAACGATGATATTTTGGTATTCCATATAATCTCCTGATTTATTTAAAAAAATTAGTTCACTGACTTAGGCAATAGCAACCACAGCATACCGCGCTGCTTCATGCGACCGGCTAGCTCACCTGCCTCGTTACCAAAACCCCAAAAAAAATCTGCCCGCACAGCGCCACGAATCGCACCGCCAGTATCTTGTGCCATCACTAGCTTCTGAAGAATCTTGCTGCTATTCGGCTGAGTCGTGGATAAGAATACCGGTGCGCCAAGCGGTAAAAATTGCGCATCGACCGCAATAGATCGCCGCCCAATCAAAGGAACACCTAAAGCACCTTTAGGTCCGATACTAGGATCAGCAATTTTTTCCTCTTTGAAAAACACCACGCTCGGATTGGCGTTCAACAATTCATCTTGTCGAGCCGGATTTTTTATTAACCATTCTTTAATCCCTTGGGCTGAAGCCTGCTCTAACTTTAGTTCACCCTTATCGACTAAATAACGCCCTATCGACTTATAAGGGTAGCCATTCTGGTCGGCATAAGCGAGGCGAATAGTCTCGTTGTTATCCTCTAAAACTACTCTACCAGAACCTTGGATTTGCAAAAAGAAGGCGTCAATTGCATCGTCAACCCAAACCAATTCTTTGCCAGCCAACGCCGGTAGGCTGTCAGCACGGGACGCATAAGGCACCACTTTGCTCCCGACCAAGCGCCCACGCAGACGCATATTTTTAAGCTCTGGGTATACGCTAGACAAATCTATCGTCAGCAAGTCCGGCGGAGTACGATATAACGGGGTTTGATAGACGCCGCCACGTTTTCGAGAACCACGCAATAAAGGTTCGTAATACCCCGTCACTAGACCTTCATTCGTACCATCTGGATTAAACACTTGATGCGGCGTGAAAAATGCTTCGAAGAATACCCGTACAGCACCGTTATCTTTTCCATCAACATCTTTAGCGATCGTGCAAGGCTCTTTCCATTCCGGTTTATGGCGTAACGCTGAACATGAACTTAAAAAAGCTGGCCAGGCTTCGGCCAGATTGTCTTGCTGCCACCCCGGCACATCATTAAAACTGACTGGCTTAAATAAGTCGCTAGGCTTGGTCGCAATAGGCGGGATAACAACGGTAGTAGCGCTACCGGGTGGTGTAGTCACCGCCGGTACAGGTACTTTTTTGATCGGTGTCGAGTTGCACGCTGCCAGCAGTACAGCGACAGCGGTCAGGGGTAGAATGGCGGAAAGTTTGAACATGAGGAAAACAAAATGTGGTTATTAGGATTAGAAGCTTGTCTGGCGATGTGTTTATTAATTTTTATTGTGTGGTGGACGATGTTCCAAGGGCAAAGACCTCGTGTACCGCCGACTAAGGTCGAACAAAAATCAGAGCTAGAACCAGAATCAATAACGGCATCAGAGCCAGAATCAAAAAAATAAAGTCAATGCAAGGTGCGTGGCAAAGATAAGACAAATTCAGGAATCGCTACCTCGAATTGATGCGCATCTTCTGCTACGCAAAAATAACTCCCCTTCATACTCCCCTGCGGCGTCTTTAACTGACTGCCGCTACTGTATTCAAAACTTTGTCCCGGCTGCAAAAATGGTTGATGGCCAACAACGCCTAGCCCTTTCACCTCTTCAATATAATCATTGGCATCGGTAATAATCCAATGGCGCGCGATCACTTGCGCTGCCACGGTACCAATATTTTTGATCGTCAGCTTATAAGCAAAGACAAAACTGTTGTGATCGGGATTCGATTGCTCAGCAACATATTCTGTGACGACGGAAACACTCATTTCGTAAGCGGACATAGTTTTCTTTAAATAATTTTCGATTGGTTGATTTTCAGGCGATCAGCTTACACGTTCTCATCAGTTTTCATCCGGCTGGTCTAATAAACCTGACGCAAGTTCGCATCTTACAAAATCGCGAGAGCCATCAGAGTAAAATAGCGCATCCCAACTGCATGCTTATTGATGACACACACGCCATGACTATTTATCGTATCGCCCCCAGCATCCTCTCAGCCGATTTTGCCCGTTTGGGTGAAGAAGTCCGTAATGTTGTCGCCGCTGGCGCCGACATGATTCATTTTGACGTTATGGACAATCATTATGTGCCAAATCTCACGATAGGGCCTTTAGTCTGCGAAGCAATTCGCCCTCATGTGCAAGTACCAATTGATGTGCACCTGATGGTAAAACCTGTTGACCGCATTATTCCTGATTTTGCCAAAGCGGGTGCAAATCTGATCAGCTTTCATCCTGAAGGTTCAGAACATATCGACCGCAGCCTGCAATTAATCCGTGATTGTGGCTGTAAAGCAGGTTTGGTCTTTAATCCCGCCACACCCTTGCAAGTCTTAGAAAATGTCATGGACAAGCTGGATCTGATTTTGTTGATGTCCGTCAACCCCGGCTTTGGCGGCCAGTCTTTTATTCCACACACATTGAAAAAGATCGCTGCCGTCAGAAGGCTGATTGATGAATCGGGCCGCAATATTTTGTTGCAAGTAGATGGTGGCGTCAAAATCGACAATATCGCCGAAATCGCCAGAGCGGGAGCCGACACCTTCGTTGCGGGCTCTGCAATTTTCGGCAAACCCGATTACACCGCAGTCATCAATGCCATGCGCGCCGAATTGGCGACTGTGTAAATATTTATAAAACATAGTGTCCAATCATTCTGCGGCTCCCAGACCAATATCGGGCTGGAAGCCCCAGAATTATTGGACGTCTTATTTCATTATTTTATGCTGAAAAATATCAAAGCCGTCATCATCGATCTCGATGGCACCATGATCGATACCGCGCCAGATTTTCTGCTTGCGATTAACCGGATGCGCGCCGAACTATCGCTATCGCCTTTAGACATCACCACCATTACCAATTTTGTCGGAAAAGGATCGGAGAATCTGATCCATAGAGTGCTGGCGGTCGACTTTGATCAGGAGAAAATCGCCACTCATTTTGACGCAGCAATGGCTGCTTATCAGCGCCATTATCTTGCCATTAACGGCGACTACAGCAAGCTCTATCCCAACGTAATTGAAGGATTAGAAGCCATGCGCAGCCTTGGATTACGCATGGCTTGCGTCACTAATAAACCCGTCAACTTCACCACGCCGCTGCTATTAAAGAAAGGTTTAGCCAGCTATTTTGAGATCGTCTATGGCGGCGACTCTTTCCCGCGCAAAAAACCCGATCCGATGGCGCTGCTACAAGTGTGTGCTGATTTTGATTTACCGCCTGCGCAAGTTCTGGCTATTGGCGACTCCTCAAACGACGCCCAGGCCGCACGTGCAGCAGGTTGCCCGGTGTTGCATGTACCCTACGGCTACAACCATGGCGAAGCTATACAAAATATTGACACTGATGGTATAGTCCAAAACTTATTGGAAGCAGCTAAGCTAATTTCTACATAAGATTCAGTAAAGATTCGCCCCAAATTCAACTAACGTTCAACCACCTAAGAATGTTCCTTACTATAAAACGTTTCGCAATCACACTAGGCTCGTTTGAGGCCTGGCTATGGCGACGCTGGCAATCTACCTGATTCCGCGCAGGCGTCTGCTCGCCCTATCCTTGAGCATGTGCCTAAAACCGTTTTTTTCATCTAGTCTTATCCGCCTTCATCCTCGAATTGCATAGAGGCGGCTGAAAGCACATCATGACCGAACTCGAATTTAAATCGTTGGCCGCGCAAGGCTACAACCGTATTCCTATGATCGCGGAAGCATTTGCGGATCTGGAAACGCCCTTAACGCTATACCTGAAACTGGCACAAACCCAGAACACAGGTAAGAACACCTTCCTGCTGGAATCAGTGATGGGAGGTGAACGCTTTGGACGTTATTCCTTCATCGGTCTGCCGGCCAACACCTTGATGCGTAGCTACGGCAACCGCAGCGAAGTCGTCAAAGACGGTAAAGTAATCGAAACCGTAGAGGGAAATCCGCTCGAATTCATCGCCGAATTCCAATCCCGCTTCAAGGTCGCACTGCGCCCCGGTTTGCCTCGCTTCTGCGGCGGTCTGGCAGGCTATTTTGGCTACGACGCTGTCCGCTATGTCGAAAAGCGCTTACAACACAGCACCCCAAAAGATGATCTTGGCTTACCTGATATTCAATTATTGGTGACTGAAAAGCTCGCCGTCATCGACAATCTCTCTGGCAAATTATATTTGATCGTCTATGCCGACCCGACTCAACCCGAAGCCTGGTCCAAAGCCCGACAGCGTCTGCGCGATTTACGCGCGATGTTGCGCCGTAGTGTTGATGCTCCCGTCACATCCGCATCGGTCCGAACAGAATCGATACGTGATTTTGCCAAAGCTGATTACCTCAAAGCCGTCGAAAAAGCCAAAGAATACGTCATGGCTGGCGATCTGATGCAAGTACAAATCGGTCAACGCATCCGCAAGCCTTATGTCGATTCGCCGCTGTCACTGTATCGCGCATTGCGCTCGCTGAATCCATCGCCGTACATGTATTTCTACAATTTTGGCGATATGCAAATCATCGGTGCGTCACCAGAAATCTTAGTACGTAACGAACAACTCAGTGACAGCAATAAAAAAGTCACAATACGCCCGCTGGCAGGTACACGACCACGCGGAAATACGCCGGAGCTTGACGCACAACTCGCCAAAGAGTTACTAGCAGATCCGAAAGAAATCGCCGAGCACGTCATGCTAATCGACCTCGCACGCAACGACGTGGGCCGCATCGCCAAAACCGGCAGCGTCAAAGTGACCGATCAGATGGTGATCGAAAAATACTCCCACGTACAGCACATCGTCTCGAATGTCGAAGGCATTCTGCAAGATGGCTTATCCAATCTTGATGTGCTAAAAGCGACCTTTCCTGCCGGCACTTTATCTGGTGCGCCCAAGGTCAGAGCCATGGAACTCATCGATCAGCTAGAGCCTACCAAGCGTGGCATTTACGGTGGTGCTTGTGGCTATTTATCCTTCGGCGGCGAAATGGATTTGGCCATTGCTATACGTACTGGTGTTTTAAAGGATGGCATGCTGCATGTGCAGGCGGCTGCGGGGATCGTCGCCGACTCCGTGCCAGAAATGGAATGGCAAGAAACCGAAAATAAAGCACGCGCTGTTTTACGCGCGGCAGAACAAGTGCAAGATGGCCTAGACGGGGAGATATAAATGTTACTCATGATCGACAACTACGATTCCTTCACCTACAACCTGGTGCAATATTTTGCCGAGTTGGGCGAAGAGGTCCGCACCTATCGCAATGATGAAATCACGCTAGATGAAATCACCGCGATGAAACCCGATCGTATCTGTATTTCTCCCGGCCCTTGCACACCGCATGAGGCTGGCATCTCGGTGCCTTTGATCGAACGCTTTTCCGGTCAACTTCCGATCCTTGGGGTGTGCCTTGGGCATCAAAGTATAGGTGCCGCTTTTGGAGGCAAGATCATCCGCGCTAAACAAGTGATGCATGGTAAAACCTCTCCGATTGCACATACTGGTGTTGGCGTGTTCAGCGACTTGCCTAGTCCTTACACCATCACGCGCTATCACTCACTGGCAATTGAGCGTTCAAGCTTACCCGCTTGTCTGGAAGTCACCGCTTGGACCGGGGACGGCGAAATCATGGGTGTGCGCCATAAGGAATTTGATTTACAGGGTGTGCAATTCCATCCTGAATCGATCTTGTCTGAGCATGGTTACGCGCTGTTGAAAAACTTTTTGATCGGAAAATAAGATGACCATCTCCCAACAAGAAGCGTTGACCCGGCTGATCGAACACCGTGAAATTTTTCACGACGAAATGCTGTATCTGTTCCGCAAAATCATGGGTGGCGAAATGTCTCCTGTGATGATCACCGCACTGACCATGGGTCTGCGGGTGAAAAAAGAAAGCATAGGAGAAATCACCGCAGCAGCGCAGGTTATGCGTGAGTTCTCGACCAAAGTCCCGCTGGCAAATACCACGAACATGATCGACATCGTCGGTACAGGTGGGGACGGCGCTCACACTTTTAACATCTCTACCGCATCGATGTTTGTGACTGCCGCAGCGGGTGCGCGTGTCGCCAAACATGGTGGTCGCAGCGTATCGTCATCCTCCGGTAGTGCAGACGTATTGGAATCTCTGGGCGTAAATATCAATTTGAAGCCAGAACAAATTGCTCAATCCATCGCACAGACTGGTATCGGCTTTATGTTCGCACCGAATCATCATGCCGCGATGAAGCATGCCGCTCCCGTACGTAAAGAACTTGGCGTGCGAACGATATTTAATATTCTTGGACCACTGACTAATCCGGCTGGCGCACCCAATATTTTGATGGGCGTATTCCATCCCGATCTGGTCGGTATTCAAGTCCGCGTATTACAACGTCTCGGTGCACAACATGCGCTGGTGGTGTGGGGACGCGACAATATGGATGAAGTTTCGCTCGGCGCCCCCACTATGGTTGGCGAACTGGTGAATGGCGAAATCCGCGAATACGATATTCATCCAGAAGATTTTGGTCTGAACATGGTCTCCAATCGTCAGCTCAGAGTATCTGGTGCGGAAGAATCTAAAGCTAAAATTATGGAAGTCATGCACAACGTACCTGGGGCTGCGACTGATATCGTGAGTTTGAATGCCGGTGCCGCACTGTACGGCGCGGGCATCGCCGACTCCATCGCCGATGGCGTCAAAAAAGCACAGGCAGCTATCGCCTCCGGCGCCGCTCTCGCCAAGCTAGAGCAATTGGTGCAGGTCACACAGCAACTAGGTAAAGGGACGTAATCGTGTCAGATATTCTGAATAAAATTCTGGCAGTCAAAGTCGATGAAGTAGCTGCTGCTAAAAAATACCAATCGTATGCCAGCCTGCGTGGCGAAGTCGAAAGCGATACCGAAGCACGTGCAACGTTGCGCGGATTTGAAGCCAGTTTGCGGAATAAAATCAGCGCTGGTCAGGCAGGTGTGATTGCTGAAATCAAAAAAGCTTCACCGTCCAAAGGCATACTTCGCGCCGACTTTAAACCTGCTGATATCGCGCTCAGTTACGCAGACCACGGTGCAGCTTGCTTGTCTGTGTTGACTGATGAACAGTTCTTCCAGGGGGCGCCCGATTATTTAAAACAAGCGCGGGCGGCTTGCAGCATTCCCGCTCTGCGCAAAGACTTCCTGATTGATCCTTATCAGGTCTATCAAGCTCGCAGTTGGGGCGCGGACTGTATTCTATTGATTGTATCGGCACTCGATCACGGCCTGATGGCAGAACTCGAAGCCTGCGCGCATGAGCTAGGCATGGATGTACTGGTAGAAGTGCATGACGGTGAAGAACTCGACGCCGCATTAAAACTAAACACTAATTTATTAGGGATCAACAACCGTAACTTGCGCACCTTTGATGTGACGTTGGATACGACGATCGGTTTATTGCCACGCATCTCGTCAGACAAATTAGTCATCACCGAATCGGGCATCATGAGCAGCGCCGACGTCAAACGCATGCGTGATGCCAACGTCCACGGCTTCTTGGTCGGAGAGGCATTTATGCGGGCAGAAAATCCGGGACTGGAATTGCAGAAGTTGTTCTTCTAAAGTATGTAATTTGATTGTCCAATGATAATGCGGCTTCTGGCGTGTTTTTGGCCTGCGAGGCGCATAATCATTGGAGGGCTCATTTAAGAAAAGAGCTTCTAAAAAATGGCGTTAGTTCTCCGCTACTTACCTCATTTACCACTTACAGCCTTTACCACTAACCGCACTCACCGCTAAAGGAATCGCCGTTAGCAAGCCAACAAACCTAACATTACCTAAGGCTTGACCATCTGGGTGCGCCACCATGCAGTCTTCGAGGTGAGCATCATTAATGTCGGCTGCCAATTTCGACTCCAGCGTCATTGTTTGTTGAGTCATCGGTATTTGCGCTATGACATTATAATTGCGCTTCTTTTCACTTCGCTGAAAATTACTGCGTACAGCTTCCAAATCCAAGCCAGGTACTATCGCGGGGTGAGCATCCTCCAGAGAGAACTTCTCCATCACTTGTTGATCTAAGCCGCTTGTTATTGAGGACGTTTTACTATTTTTTTGTACAAAATAAACTTTATTGATTGACGCTGCTGTCGCTGTTAATGTTATTTTCTCAGCCAATCGTTCTGCTACTGGCCCTGGCATCACTACTTTGACCTGAGCCGGATTAATCAAATCAATAGAGGTTCTTGCAAAACGAAACACCGGAGAGTAATTTTATTGCGAGAAGCGCAAAATAGATGAGAAAGGAG
>NZ_JASJXN010000070.1:0-8913 GCF_035018705.1 Undibacterium sp. RTI2.2
TATGAATTTACCCAAGATGAAAGCCCGCGCTGAGAACTATGACAGCCTTGATGAATTAGCTCTTAATAACGCGATTGAAATACCATTCCCTGCAAGTGAAGTGTCATGACCGAGCCACGCAAAGGGCAGGCGCCCGCAGTGCTAAAAAGAGGTGAATTTCACCTCGAATTTCAGCGTTCCTTTTTTGACCCATCTTTCAAAGCCGTACGAACGGAAATCGCTAAAGTTGAACAGGTTGCATGGGAAAATTACATCAACGGGAACAAGTCACCTATCACGGCAAAGGCTGGACCGGACTTTGCTGAGCCTGATTACGATCTGTCGGTGGAATGGAAATCGACGCGAGACAAATTGATTGCAGCGGAGGCTACACAAAAGGATTCTTCTACCAAATCAAGGGTTTTGCTGGTCTGCGGTTCTGCACGCAATGACGGCAGTTGTCCTGGCGAGATTTCAAAAACCTACCGCATGACGAAGCTTGCGGTAGAAATTCTGGAAGCAGGCTGCATAGAAGTCGATCAGTTGGACCTCAGCCTGTTGATTTCTGATTACGATAAACATATTTACCCCTGCAAGGCTTGTGTCTCCACCGCGATGCCATTATGTCATTGGCCTTGCAGTTGCTACCCTAACCATGGACAACGTCAGACCAATGACTGGATGGCCGAGATCTATGAAAAATGGGTCGCCGCTCATGCTGTCATTATCATGACACCTGTCTATTGGTACCAAACACCGGGGGTTTTGAAATTGATGATTGATAGATTGGTTTGTGCCGACGGCGGCAATCCGGATCCGACAACAACTTCAGGTAAGAATGCGAAAAAAGCGAAGGACATAGAGCTCAAAGGATGGTCCTATCCGAAACATCTGGCTGGCCGCGTATACGGTTTGGTTGTGCATGGCGATGTTGCGGGTATTGAAGGAGTACGCAGGTCATTGTCAGACTGGCTGGACTGGATGGGATTGGTCGATGCAGGCGCATTATCACGGCTGGACCGGTTTGTCGGCTACTACGAGTCCTATGCCGAAAGCCACGAAGTTCTGGATCGTGATCTAGCGATGCAAAAGGAAGTTCGCAATGTTGCCCGCGCCGTCATGAATGCTGTCGCCGAACTAAGAGCGGGTACTTTATTAATGCCGGATGCTGGGCTGGATCGTCCTCGACCCAAATGACGGTGCCATTGCCAGAACTCTTTTCGACTATTTAGGAATGCTATATGCCGTTGCGTGCCGGAATCAGCCTAAGAAGAAGCAGACTTTGCTAAGAAAATACGGTCTTTCAACAAAATTTATTCCTACTTTAATTTGAATTCAACGTCGCTGCTCGAACGACTCTCATTTGACCATTTAATCTTAGTACCATGTTTGATACTAATTACCGCCACCGAATTAGCTTGCCTAAGGAGCTGAGTTGTTCAATTTAGCTCTGATAACTTTACAGTGGACTGCAACGGCAATAACGCTAGTCGCAGCTTGGCTTGTGACATCCCAATCAAAAAAAAGGCGTAACTTAGGGTTTTGGTTGTTCACTGTAAGTAATATATTTTGGATAGTTTGGGGTTGGTACGATCACGCTTTTGCACTAATAGGATTGCAACTCGGTCTCTTTTTTCTTAATCTAAGAGGCGTAAGAAAGAATGACTCTGTTTGACAGGAAAATGATTTGATCGATTACGTCTCCTGAACTCAAGACAGTAGTTTTTAATAGCCACTCCATGTTTGTTACCACTGATAAGCCTCATCAACGATGTTCCTTCCAGGGTGATCAAGCCAATGCTCAATTTCAAATCCTTTTGGTCAGCCCAAAAAGTCCTGGCCAGCATCGAGCTTATGCACATGATTCGCAAAGTACAGTCGATGATGGAAGGTGCTGAGAAGATGTTTCTCGCAGATCAATTTTACCCGTTGGCAGGACAAGTCCGTCCAGCGTGATGATGGACGCAAGCGTCTGCTATAAATCCGATTTGGTTTCGCTAATGGGACAAAACCTGACTAAGTGGCTTAGCGGCTTGAGCGACCGAACGTCTGATAGCCACACATCGGCAATCGTTATTCAAGCATCTCAATACCCTCCCCGAACAGCACCAACATGGTCAATACTGCGCCAGGCTTGACCCGATTTCCAATTTCATTTCTGTCTGCATTGAAAACTTCTGCAGCAATGGGGGAGTTGCTGATTTCTGTGTCGGTCAGACGTCTAAAACCCATGTCCCAAGTTGCGAATTTCCGCTCAGCGACTTCCGCTCTGGAAAGCAGAAAAATATCGTTATGACGCTTGTCCAATTCGATGGACCGATATGTCTTACTCACGTCGGCGTCTTCACCTTCAAGCACCTGCAATATCCCGCCATTTGCGCATAGGAGCATTCCAGTTATGTTGCGCAATTTATTGATGCTCCGTGCAGTTTGAAGTATGTCGGCCATCACCTCTGGCGCATTGTTGACCAAAGAACTAGTGTAAACCAACTGAATAAGTGCCATGGCAGTAGTAATTCCAAAGTTAAAAAGTGTGAATTTGCTTCGTGAAGTGCTGCGCTGAGCATGTAGGACTAGCCGTGCCCAAAATTAATTGGCTAAATTTCGTTAGTTTCAATGCCGGTAGCAGAATTTGAATTGAGTGGATGCTTCGGCTCATGCATGTCATGAGTAATGCGTGGCAAGAGCCTCTCATATTCCTTCTTCACGACCCCAAAGCACTCAGATACTAACCTCTCCAAACCCGCACGGTCAACCACCTGTACGAGGCCGCGGCTGTATCGGATTAGACCAGCGGCCTGCAATTTGCTTGCCTCACCGCTTACTCCCTCACGACTCACGCCAAGCATATCCCCGATAAGTTCGTGCATTATCGTCAATACGTCGACGGGAACGAAGTCGACTCGGCAAAGAAGCCAGCGACAGAGCTTGTATTCCAAGCGGTGATGCAGATTACAAACAGCGACTTAAGTCATTTGGGCAACCATGGCGTGGGTGATGCGCTACAGGGTGCGCATCATGGCACAGTGAAGGTCAAACTCCAATGCCAAATGGTGCGATGACAGACAATAGGCTTGACCGGCGTTCTGCACTACTGCGACACTTGAAGTTATACCTCTCCCCAAAAAGAGTGAAATACCCACAATGCCATCGCGTCCAACCACGGCAATCTCATCAGAGTCGCCATTTTCCATGACGTACATCAGTTCGGGACCACACATAGTGGCATTCTTTTTTGTCCTAGTCGAACACCGCACTTGGCTTGCGCTGAGGTTACCTCAGCGCGTCACCTATTTATACGCTCTATCGCACACTTAGAGCAAACGTTCATGAATAAAGTTCACATGAAACGGTGACTCCTGATTTCTGAATGACTTTGGCTATCGATATAATTGCCCGATTTATTGGCATTCAATTCGATGTAGTGGTGACGTGATGAATGATGGCGCGCATTCTACATATAAAAAAAAAGCAGGTCTGGGTATTCACTGATGCCGTTCAGTTGATTTCCAGAACCGCTAACATCGGGGACTCAAGATCGACGATTACTCATCCGCAGACAACCACCCACAATCGCATCGCGACATCAGAGCAAGAGAGAATTGGTATTATTGAACAGTTGGTCCGGATTTCCGTATGACTTGAACCAATTGAACATATTTTGCAAGACTTCGACAACGCTCTAAAAAAAATCTAGAAACCTATGGATAGCAAACGTAGCCAACGATATTACCGATTGCCAACAAAGCTCATTAATTTAGGTTAGGGGATTCTATGCAAGAACCGCCGAAAATTCCGTCATTCCAAATCCATCACTGCCAAGAGCGTATCCAGGTGGGTCCATCTTGCCGATCCTCGGGTTTGGGAGCAAGAACAGTGAACGACTTAGGGATTTTCGTGCGCGCTGCGAAGCAACGCAGTCTAACTTGGGCGATCGAACGAGGAACCGCAGACAAATAACTGTACCCGCTAGCGATCACAGGCGGCCCAGCTCGCAATCAACGCCTTCACATTTGACTGTCCCGGAACTCACTCTGAACATTTTATTCTGTCGAATTTGCAACGGGTTTTGGTATAGCAAGACTATCCCTGAACATCGTACTTAACCCACTTACCCAAGCCAGAGATGCCGCCCAACCAGCAAGGACATCTGATGGATAATGGACGCCCCAGTAAATACGCGACAGGCCGACAAACGTCACAAACAAGCTGCCGCATACAATTACGACAACGTTCCAACGGCTACTCCTTGTGAGCACGATGAGTGCAACGGTAACTGCCATCGATTGCATGGCGTGGCCGCTTGGAAAACTATAAGTGGTTTCAGGCATCCCTGATATCCAAAGATCGGGCCGGATGCGGGTGAAGGTATTTTTAGCAAATAGATTCAGCAATCCTGCACCGGCGACGGAAAAAAGCCAAAATCTAGCAGCGGCGCGACGCTTGAGCAGCAGTACGACAAAGACTGCAAAATTGAATGGCACTAAAACGAATGCCGACCCCGCGCGCGTGAAGAACAGCATGACAGAATCAAGCAGCGGCGAAACATTAGCGTGTATGAATAAAAGGATCGGTTTGTCGAAAGAAAATACCTCGTGCTCAACCACTTCTTCCGCGAGACTACCGAAAATAAATAGCGGTACTAAGACACCGATGAACAGCGCGAGCAATGACCCATAGTGGTGCCGCAGCCAGGATTTCAACGGATGCATTAATGGCTTTCGATGTTACGAGCGTTGTTTCAAAAAACGGAAAATAAGGTACGCTAAGCTGCGCCTTTTGTGTAAGCGTCCGACCCCACCAACTTTTCACATGGCAGTATTGATTGTTGATTTGTTTCTTCGCGAGCCGGCGAATTTGTAAGAGCGGAATTTTGTTTATATTACTTTCGTGTTTAATACTAAATGCTATGAAAATAGCTCCCTGTCTCGTTGGCGCAGAGCTTCGGACCAGTAGCGATCCCACCAAGGTTTTATCGTAATGTCAACGGGTGGTTTTTGAAGTTGAAGAGGTTTGGCGTTGTCACTAGCTTTTTTTGTTGCTTTTCTGAATTCGTAGTGATCGAAAAGACTCACAGCTTCCACCATGTAGGCGGTAGCAACGCGCGGATCTCGGATAATTAAAAGGTTTTCTCCATTTGATGTGTCTGCTGGATTCGAAAAATTAAACGATCCCGTATAGACACGTGCTAACTTCGGTTTGTCAAAATCAACGATGACAAACTTATTGTGCAACCTAACTCCGCTACCGCCATCAGATTCAGAACGGAAGGGCGCTGGTACATTGGCCCCCAAAAACTCTGGTTCGGTAAGTACAAAGTGACCATCCGCATTTGCAAGGTCAATCTTTTTATCGTCCCGGTCAGACATGCCGTAGACAAATATATTCTGACTCCTTTCAAGGGTCTGGATAGAATTAGGAAGCGGTCCCGTTGTTTGATACAGGAACGCTAATGCAAATAAAACAGAAGACGTTGCAGTGTCAATGTCATCGGCCACTGGTTGGAGTACCGCAGAGCCAGTTGAGTGGGGTGAAAACGTCACCTTAGCATTCACACTAGGCAATTGAAGATCCGTCCAAGCGGTGGCGGGCTCCTTCTTGAATGCCGCACCCGAGGCAGAATTCCAGTATAAGTCGAAGGCTGCTGAAAAAACTGCCACAGCGGACGGTTGCAAGATCACAAGGGTATTGTTTGCCTGAACATACAAGCCGCGCCAGCTGAAGTTTGTGCTACCACAAACTACAGCCTTGTAAGTGCCGCTTTCCACGATCAACACTTTGTTGTGCTGTAGTCCAGACATGTGCTGACGCTTGACTTGGTTGGCTCCCGCAGACTTCACTAGGCGAGCAGTGGCCTGACTTTCACATGAGGTAGCAGATCCATGCTGACCGGAATCGTCGACAATGATAGTGAGACGATTGCCGAGTCGTTCAAACCGTTCGAGCACTTCGGGTAAATTTAGGTCGTATGCAATGGCTTTAACTGTCGCTGTCGGCGTTGCTAAAGCCGTATCGAGCACCTCCAAAATGGACTGGCGAGACTCAAATCCCAGCCAAGAGAGCGCTTCAACAGCATCTGGGTGAGTTGGTTTGAAGTCCAATCCGTTGTCAGGATTATCGGGGAGAATTTCACTGATGGTGTGTCCGTCCTGTTGATAGTGATCGATGAAAGCTTGTGACGAGACAAAGCCGCGAGTGAAGGAAACGTTGAGTTCACCTTGGTAGGTATCCTTGCCGAGCTCAATATTTGCTTGCTGAAGCTCCCCTTGGCTGAGATTCTCCTCGGCATCCATAAAGAGAGGAGTGACGCGATAGTTGAACGCGCCAGCGGTTTGCGCTTCTGACGGGAAATGTACCCAGCGGAACTTCTGTATGGGTGCGACAAGACTAGACTGCACTTGAGGACCGATCGCGCCGCCGGGCGTCGGAAATGATAGTCGGTTGTTAAGAGGTTTAAATGCCTTAGCGGAGGGTGGCTGGTACTCGATCGCGAAGCCCACAAAGTTGACAGGCGGTTTGCCTGATTTCCAATTCATTCCCAGCAGTATCATGCCCTCACCGCGATGTAATTTGAGCGTGAATTCAGCTTTCGCATTAGTTCCGACAGATTGGTAAGATGTGGTGACCATGAACGACCTCCCGAGTTTGGATTTCTGATTAAGATATGGAAATGCAAAGACTTCGGCTCGCTCCAACAAAAGACAGGTTAGTGATCTACCATCTCACTTGTCAAGAAGGTAAAGTATTATATTGATTATGTTATCATTTAAATGTTAGTTTATTGATATTTTTACCTATTATAGCTTTTAAGTCTCGCAGATAGGGAGAGCCGCGTTGTGAATGCTTGACCAATCGGGGCTGGCAACGCCATTAAAGTTGGCGCGCGAAAACAGTACGCAATGCGGTACCAAGGTGCGGACAGGCGGCCTTTTGAACCTAATCGAGCCGGCAACAGCGTCGTAAATTTTCCAGTTGTCAGCGTGGGGCGTTTCCAGAGAGATTCACAGGAGCCCTTACGGCCATTGGATCGGCGAAAATTTCCTGGACGCTGAATTTCAATTGAAGTGGAAAATTCTCTGCGCTGTTTAACAAACTAGGACTTTGTACTGTTGAAGATCACCCTAAACTGAGCCACGTGATTGAATTGCCTGCTGAACAAATGAGCAGGGAGACATGGAGTGATCACCGTGGACATGTTAACCAAAATAAGGCGGATGTATTTCCGCGATAAACTCTCGATACGAGAAATTGCGAGACGAACCAATTTGTCTCGCAATACCATCAGTAAATGGCTCAAAAAAGAAGCAATGCAAGAGCCGAAGTACCCTCCGCTAATTACCAGCGAGTTGGCAAATATTTTGCATAGTAAAGCGGCATCACGATATGAGTTTGCTCGATTTCTGTTGAACCCTGCGTTCCAGTGAGTTTAATAGTCTTGTGTGGTTTGCATTTTTCAATATATGATTGCAGCGACTTTGCGCGTGTGCGCTTACCGCTTTTGACTTCGACCGGAATAATTTGGCCTTGATCATTGGTGACAATGAATTCAATTTCTGCGCGTGCATCACTCCATGAAAAACTAGGTTCTATGCCGATTGCGGCCAATTCTTGTTGGACGAAATTTTCGGCGATGTAGCCTTTGTATTCGAATGCTTGTTGTTTGATTTCGCGAAAGCCGACGCCGAGCATATTGTTAAGAAGACCGACATCAAACAGGAAGAGCTTAACCTTGTTTTCTTCTTGGTAAGCAGCGAGCGGTG
This sequence comes from Undibacterium sp. RTI2.2, assembly GCF_035018705.1. Lineage (NCBI taxonomy): Bacteria > Pseudomonadati > Pseudomonadota > Betaproteobacteria > Burkholderiales > Oxalobacteraceae > Undibacterium > Undibacterium sp. RTI2.2. The sequence goes on from NZ_JASJXN010000070.1 coordinate 7,740, forward strand.
TTCTAGGCATTCCTTCTATTGGGTGGTTTTTCAATGCGAGGCGACATCTGTGTAACCAATTGATCGCTGTTTCAAATTCACCATAGCGTGATTTATTTCTATAGACACCTTTGAATTTGAAACGATTGACTGACTCATCGACGACTGCAGACAATTGAGCAGGAATTTGATTGAAGACGGCTTCAATTAATTGAGCGTCGCCTTTGTTCGAATACTTTCCAAAATCGCGACGGTACCCTTCTACTAAATTTGCATGAATCTGTCTGACGTTTGAAATACGTTCGAGTATGCTGGCGTCTGGATTCGCAAACCATGCTGCTACTGCCTCAGGCAGTCCGCCGGTGAAATAGTAATCGGTTAGTTTATCAAATAAGATGTTGTGTGCTGCGGGGCTATTAACTTGCGTTTCGAAAGCTTTGATCAGCGCAGGCTCATTTGAAGCGAGTAGGAATTCGTAAAATGTCAGAGGACGCAAATTGTATTGCTCGACTTTGCCAACGGGAAACGAATTGAGCAATCCGATATTAGAACCACTGGCAGCGATGTAATAGTCTGGAGTTTTTTCTGCAAAATATTTTAAAGATGATATTGCACGCTCACACTCACCAATTTCGTCAAGTATTAATAAATCGGTAGCGGGATTAAAAACTTGTCCTGTGAGCAATTCAATATTTGACAGAATCTCGTTTGGGGCTAGTGATCCCGCAAATGCTTGGGCGAGATCAGGGCGTTCCAGAAAATCGAGATGGAGCGTTTGAGTAAACCTCTGTCCCAATAATTGTGTCAGTAGATACGTTTTCCCGGTCTGACGCGCCCCATCAATTAACAACGGCTTGCGTTGCTGCTGCGATTTCCAATTGATTAGCTTATCAAGTAATTGTCGTTTCAATGGTGTCCCCCCAGGAATATGGCAATATCAGCGGCACCGATATATTTTTCCTGTCATATTTTGGATCTGATTTTACTTGAATTTACATTATTATGCGCATAAAAATGCATATATACGCATTTTTATGCGCATAATAATGTTTATAATTTCGTTTATATGCGCGAAAAAGTGACGATTCGCACAGTTAGGCTCTAATGGAATGGACGCCCTCTTTCAAACGGCATCGATGTGCCAAAATGGGAGCGGCAACACCCCCTAAATGAAATGAGCGTCCAAAATGATCAT
>NZ_JASJXN010000071.1:0-8840 GCF_035018705.1 Undibacterium sp. RTI2.2
ACAAGAAAACCAATCGCAACAGTGGCCACACCCATGCTCGACTTTACTGGTTTGGGTATTTTGCAAGAAGCTCTAATGATAAGCGGCTTAAAAGTAACGAATTTACACCTACAGTCTAAACTTTAATTTAGATTCAATTGGTAACAATTTTTGCCAATCTCTAGAGAGTTCAAAGTTTAGTCAACTTCATGGATTGTTACTCAGGCTAATTGCCGATCACTTTAGGCTACCAGTTTAGAGCCGTCTGTTGTTAAAGAAAACTAAACTTAGATTCATATAGTGATACGGTTTTAATTAATACTTTTGCTGTTACTAAATTAATACTACTGAATAAATTTTATTCGATCAATGAGTAACATGTGGGGAAGAGTTAGTGCGCCGAGTGTCACAAATAAAAATTGCGTAATCCGCGGGTAGTTTGGTGACGGTGGTAAATAAAACCAACCTGTGGCAGCCAACAGAATGGTTCCTATCATTGGAGCCAAAGAAATTATCAATAATTGTTTGAAGCTAAGTTTAGAGTAGTGTTGGGTCCTCAGGATATGTCTATAGCTATGCATTCCACAGAAAAAAATAGCAAATCCAATTAAGGGCTCTGCCAAGACTGCTAAATAGCAAACTGAAAAAAGTTCTAAGCTAGCGCTCTTATTTTCAATCCACTCAATGCAGAAGCAAGCAACGCTTGAAATTAGCCAAGGCAAGGCAATTAATTTTAAAAATGAAGTTATCTGTTGCCCCATTTCTTCATTAAGAATTAAAGCGAATAAGCTGGTCATCTGATCGGAATGTAAAATTGTAGGTAATACGATGATGGCACCGCCGTAAAGAAATCTAGTTATTTTTAGCCTCGTTAATATTAAGTCCCTTGAGAAATGCAGCATTGAGAGTAATAAGAAACTTACCATAAAACTCATTGAAAAATGCCACCACACAATAACCACACTTAAGCTCAGTGCTAAGTAGGTAATGGTGAACTTTAGCCAAGATTGCCACCCGTTAATCAAAAATAGTTGTTTCGCAAAAACAAGGTCTAGGGCCCCATGTGGAACGCCTAAAAACAGCACAAGTGACGTTATAAACAGCAACTTGTAAAGTGGATCTAATGAATCGATTAGCATTGAAATTAAAGTTGCTAATATAGTTAAACAAAAAAATACTAAGCGCTGTATTTGTATGCTGTTCACGTTCTGTGACGTTTAAGTAGATGTTTAATAAATGGGGCTGGCGGTAATGCGTTTATCACGGATAAATAGTCAAATAGGTTTCCCTGATCGGATAAAAACCGGACGAGTTGTTGGCTCTTCACTTTCGAAAACAAACTAATGAATAAATCGGGCGCTAATTTCGGATTATCCCGAATGACTTTAAGAAAAATCGCATCCATTGTTTTGAGTAATACTTTATCTTTGCAATGTCCAATTGGGTGCTGGTTTTGACATAGTGAAATCGCACATTCTTTAGCCCAGATCTGTATTCTTTGGAATGCATAACCTGTGGCTGGTCTCGCTGCGCCAGCCGTTAAGCCTGCAAAAACATAGGTCTTTTCCATTTTTAATTGTTTTGGGTAATTAGGAATTCCCATAGGAATTAACCCAATTTCTGTTCTATTAACCTTGTATGAGCCGCCCTGGGTATATTGCAAAATCGAATCGCCGAGATGACCTTGTAACTGAAGTGCACAGTACGGTCGCTCAGCGAAAACGGTGAACTCGATCAAGGCTCTGCTAGGAGTCAAAGGTAACAGATAAGTAAATCCAACATAATCGTTATTGGCGTCACAGAAGTTCATTAGGTGCGCAATGCATGGATCGAATATCGGATCAATTGACTCGATCTCGCATCCTAAAAACGATTGCCAGAGAGTGGCACCGCTCTGCGGGTCGACGGGAAATGGTCTAGTATCAACTATTGTTTTAGCATTGAACTCTCCATTGGAAGTATGGACATACCATTTACCATTTATTAATTTAGGGTTCCCGATTACGGTAGTATCAGTCTTTATTTCGAGCGCTGTGTTGCTACTGATGGCGGCTAGAACATGATCATAAAAATCTCGGGCGCTTATGACTCTGTAAGGGGCAAATGAACAATCAACGACCACGCTCTGAGCGCTGGTTTTAACTAAAAACTGATTCCAATGGTGATTGGCAATATTGTTCCAAGTTTTGTTTTCACTGCTCCAAAAACACCATGTGCGATCATTTTGATATGATTTACGTGGGTCTATCAACACGGTTTTTGGCGAATTTTCCCCCATCGCTGACAATTGCATACCTAGACTTAGGCCCGCACATCCTGCTCCTATAATGATCAGATCAACATCAGTTTTCATGTATTTGAGCCGATCGTGGTTCTGAGACATAGTATCCTTGTATTGCTTTATGCAGACTTGAATCGTGTGCGGCAGGGTGACGCCAAAATCGGAGACTCGTGACCGCCGACAAAACGGCGGTTAATGTCACCAATAGTTTGCGAGGTGTCCGGACGATGATACGACGATGCCAATATTCATAATCCTGCTTTTCGAGCTCTTTTCCGATTTCTCGATATACTCGCGCGGCCACTAAGATTGACAATCGCGCCCGAAAAGGCAAGTACGATAGTCCACATTCGCCACTTTCGTAGTACTTATCCGCACTCGCGAGAAGACTAGCAACGGCCTTTTTAATTAGTTTAACTTTGGATCCGGTGGGCGTGATGAGATCTTGGATATCCATATCATTGATAAAATGGATTGGGAGATAACGTCGGTTGATCAACGCATCGTCCTTTATATCGCGGCAAATATTAGTTAATTGCATTGCTATCCCCAGATCAATCGCGTACGGAATAGCGTTATTGTCATGTGAATTCAACACTTTGCACATCATTAGACCAACAGTTCCTGCAACTTGATAACAGTAGCGTAGCAATTCATCTTGATCCATTATCCTGACCAGCTCAATGTCAGAGCCAACTCCTTGAACTAAATCGAGCACTGCGGAGCAATCAATGCCGCACTCTTTAATCAAATTTAAGCCGTCAACAAGTACTGCGTTGGTACCTAGACCGGATACAACGGCTTGCCGTACTTCTACCAAGTTTTTTCGTGATAGATCAACCGATTCCGCTTCATCTACGACATCGTCTATGTAGCGACAAAACTGGTAAAGGCGAGTGGCGCGCTGAGAGTCTTTTTCACCCAACAGCCGGCGAGCCCAATGAAAACTCTTCCCTTTTGAAGCAAGAGTATCTTCAGCGGTCGCATGAATAACTTCGTTGCTCATACCGTATTTGCAAACGGAATAAGTGAGTCAACGACTTTAGCTGAAGAGATCACACCGGGTATTCCCGCCCCCGGATGAGTTCCGGCCCCAACCAAATATAGATTTTTAATTCCTTCCGCCCTGTTATGAAACCGAAACCATGCTGATTGACTAAATAAAGGGGCAATTGAAAACCCTGCGCCATGCTCGCTTAAATAATTATTCTTAAAATTTGTTGGAGTCTCATAAAAATCTTCAGTGATCGTCTTTGTTAAGTTCGGAAGAATAGTATTATCTAGCGCCGAGATGATCCTATCTCTTAACTTAGGACCTTCTACAGACCACTCTTGGCCACCTAATAAGTTAGGAACCGGACAAAGGACATAAAAGCTGTCACAACCAGGAGGTGCAAAACTTGGGTCAGTTGCTGTGGGTCGATGTAAATACAATGAAAAGTCATCAGACAAAATTTTATTGTCAAAAATATCAGTCAAAAGCTCTTGGTATCTCTTTCCTAACCAAATAGTATGGTGTGCAATATCCGGATAAACGGTGGTCGTACCAAAGTACAAAACGAATAAGCCCATGGAAAAAGTAGGTTTTTTTGTTTTGAGGCGCGTCCAAAAAGACTGGTGTTTCGGTGCAATTATGTTGCGATATAAGTAAGCTGGGTCAGCATCTGAGATAATAATATCTGCCATCATAGTCTCGCCACTTTCTAAAACTACTCCTTTTGCTACGTTGGAATCGAGTACTAAAGACTTCACTGAACTGGCCATTAAGATATTGACGCCATGTCGTCGCATGAGGTTTTCCAAAGCAATCACTATTGCTCTAGTTCCTCCTATCGCGAAATGCACTCCATAAGCCCTTTCCAAATAATGAATCAGGCCATAAATGCTTGTCGTGCTGAAAGGATTGCCGCCGACTAGTAAAGGTTGAATAGAAAAAGCCTGACGGAGATTTTCATTCTTTAGATATTTGCAAACTAGTTGCCAGACCGTTTTGTAACTTTTTAACTGTACAAGTCTCGGTATTTGTCCCATCATGAACCAAAAGCTGTGAAAAGACTTGGTAGATAGCTCAGTAAAGCCCACGTCAAAAATGCGATTAGAGTGCGCTAGCAGCTTGAGATATCGATCACAATCGTTGGGCTCGATCCGGTGAATTTCCGCTAATGTATCTTCTAAAGTTCCGCCATAGTTAAAATGTTCGCCGTTAGAAAAATGAAAGCGATACCACGGATTTAACGGAACAAGCGTTATGTGGTCGGATAGCTTTTCGCCAAATAAATCAAATAACTCGTCGAATAAAAATGGAGCAGTTATAACGGTGGGGCCCGCATCATGTCGAAATCCGTTTCTCTCAAATGATTGCGCTCTACCGCCAAGTTTTTCGCAGCGATCGATCAACGTTACCTCGTAGCCTTTCGCGCAAAGGCGAAGCGCACTTGCAATTCCACCAAATCCAGCACCGATTACGATTGCGCGCATAGATTAGTTCTTTATGAGAAGGTCATCAAGCAGCCGCTCAATGTTTTGAGCACATTCGGCGAGTAGCTTACCTGATTGTTGAGGCAGCACGGCTAGTGAGGTCTGCGCAAGCCGTAGGTGCTTAACGGCAAGAGTTTGGGACGCCGCGATTGAATCGACGCAGGTCTTTGATACAGAATTTAAATAATTAAACATCCCAACGATGTTGAAGCGGTCTTCTTCGAGCGACTGATTTAGTTGAGCACAGTCTGCAGAAAAGTCACGCAAATCATCGTAAATTTGAAAGCCAACTGCGAAGTCTTTACATGCCTGCTGCGCTGTTGCTAGCATCTCCTCGTGTCCACCTATCAGTAGAGTCAGCTCCAAAGGCAAACTCAACAATGCTCCAGATTTAGCCATGGCCACTTGAATGTAAGTTTCCAACATGAACTGGTTAGCACTAATGGATAATTCAGCCGATTGTCCGATAATTGCTTCTGATACGCGCCCATGCATTAATTGCAAAATCCTAGGCAAGAGAGAGGGTTTGCTAATATTACAAAGAACTCCGTAGGCAGCTGATAAATAGAAATCTCCACTGCAAATTGCTAAATCAATGCTAAATTTGTTCCAAACAGATTCTTGTCCGCGACGATATTTATCACCGTCTTGGACATCATCATGTATCAATGAGGCGTTATGTAATAGTTCGACTGAAGCGGCGATGTATATGCAGTCTTGGTCACTCAAACCAATTTCTTGACCTGCACTCAGTGCCATGCGCGCTCGCAAGCGCTGCCCTCCAGATTGAAGGTGATAAATGGCTGCATTTCGAATATCTGAAGAATCAGCTGTAGAAATAACCAAGCGATCAAGAAGTTGGACGTTGGGAACGCTTTGCAGAAGACCTAATATGCATGTTTCCACTTGCTGAAGCAAGGCATCGGGCTTACTAACCAAATAGCTCGCTATAAGCTCTTGCTCAATGATGTTTGCTTGCATATTTACCCTAAAGATATAAATAAGCGCGGTAAAGTACTCGGAAAGAGATTCTCCAGACTGTCTGGAGAATCTTCGAAGCAGCTTTAGTGAAATTAGTGTTTTACATTTTCGGACTCAGATACCGCAACCCTCCAAATAATCAAGCCAAATGCAATTTTGTTTAGTACATCAGCTAAATTGTAGATAATATTTAATATGCCTGCGCTGTCGGCAGGTGGGCGACCGGTCAGATAACCGGCAAAGTATCCGATTGGATAAATAGCCCAACCAAACGTAACGATTAATCGCATTGTAGTAAATGCAGATTGAACTGATGGGGGCGCACTTCCAGCGTTAATTTTGCTGGCTTCACCTGCAAATATCTCATAAAGTATGAATGCCCAACCAATCATTCCGACTATAAATGCTGGCATTGCTGGAACGTATCCAGCTTCGCCAACATAACCTCCAATTAACATTACCAAGGTACCAATCATTAATCGCCAAAATACCCCGGCAGGAACCTTAGCAATCGCTGACAAAATTAAATAGAATTCGATCATCAAGAGTGGCACCGTGATTAACCAATCGATATATCGATAAACTGTAGGAGTGGAACCAGTTGTGACCCAGACATCCCGCATGTAAAAATAATGAACGGCCGCCACTAAGGTTACCAATCCAGAAACTGTGAGGGAAGTTTTCCATTTCGCTGATACTCGATCACGTTCCAGAAAGAAAAATGCTGTTGAGGCGACTAACGCCATAGAAATCAACCAGAAACTGATACCGACAAAATCATCCGGTTTCAGTACCGACGAGGCAGCCCAAGTCGACGAACTGAAAAACCCAAACAAAACAAAAGATGCCGAAAATAATGCTACTTTAGACTTTGTGAAACTTGCTTTCATGATGTCTCCTATTTTTTTACTTAATTTGCACGTTATAGTGCGAGAATCATTCTATATAAGAAGTAATCGTCTGGTTAATTGCAATGATAAGTAAGTGGGTCAATTTCTAAATTGTTTTGGTTACCGATGTATTGTTATGCTAGTACTGGCGACTATGTCAAATTTGTGTTGCCGCTAAAATAGATTAAAAATAAAAACCCGTATGCGACATGAGTTTTAACACTTGTCAAACACCGTAAGTGACTGATTAATATCAGTAAGCTTAAATTCAACATTGGTCTGTTGCAGAGTAGAGTATTTTAAGTCCGCCTATTTCACCATAAATAGTGTTTAATATATGATTACGCGTTGGAACCCGCGTATAGCTCATTGCTCAAGCGGTTTTTTTGTTTCATGATTGTTCTGACATTTATTGACCCGCTTCTCTCGTACTATTTATGGTGTTCAAAAGATTATTTCTTTAAATCGAGGAAATGTTGATTCGATTTTTGAGATTGAAGCGGTCGTCGGAGCAAATGATTTGTATGAACTCCTCGATTCTTATGTTCTGTCAGCTCTGACGATAAAACTAATATGTTTTTAAACGCCAGAAGAAGCCCCCAATAGCGACATTGTTGGGTGAGAACCCTGTATGAGACGCTATACGGATCAGCTTGGACTTGTGTATATGGGAGGTTTTCCCGGGCCAGTGGTAGTGGACATCACGATAAGAGTCAACAACAAACAGAGCGCTATCGCTAATCACGGTCTCGGCAACAGCATCCTACAAGGGGTCGTTTTGATTTCCGTGCAATATGCCACTGTAGGTGCCCCTAGCATTCATGCGGGTTATAGGGTTATAGGGTTATAGGGTTATAGGGTTATAGGGTTATAGGGTTATAGCAGATTACCCATCTAAATTCTCATAAAAATCAGGCACTTGCTGTTTGGTTAAAACACCTTCCGATTCCACCCTCTCCGTGACGCAATTCTTGCCCATCCTGTTTTTTTTGCTGAAGTAACTAGTACTACTAGGTGATTAAGTTTGGCCATTAGCCCCAGAAAAATTGATCAAAATTACGTTATATAGCTACAACACAACTCTATTTCCGTGTAATCCGGCGCTCGTTTATCATGCAAAAACATAATTTTCTTTCGCTAATTTAGCTTTATACATTGCCTCATCCGCACTTTTGATAAGCGCCTCGACTGAAGAACCATTTTTCGGGAAAATAGCAATTCCAATGCTGGCGCTAATAGATGGAATTGTTATCGATGACAATTCTGGAGGATCTATCGGCGCTTCTATTGCCGCCATAATTTTATCGGCGATTACTGCAATATGCTCTTGATCCCCTACTTCCAGCAATAAGTAGAGAAATTCATCGCCGCCATGCCTACAGAGGGTATCATCGTTGCGAATCGTTTCTTTTAGCCGCAGAGCGACTGTCTTTAATACATGATCACCAGTGGCATGCCCTAGGGTGTCATTAATAATTTTGAAGTTATCTAGGTCAACAAAAAAAACCGCTAAGCCCCAGCCATGACGATTGGCTTGTGCTAGGCCATGCTCTAAACGATCATAAAACAATAATCGATTTGGGAGTCCTGTAAGAGGATCATGAAGAGATGCGTGTTTAGACTCATCTGCTTGAGCTTGAGCAGTCTCTAGTCGTTGCTCCAATATCTGACGTTCGATGACTTCATCCCCAAGAGCTTGGTTGACAGCAGACAGCTGGGTCGCTGCATGCTGAACCTTTTCTTCAACCGATTGACTGGTCTGAAGTGCGTTTTCTACGCCTAAAGAACTGACATCATTAGCCAACCTCTGTTTCAATGCGACATTGACAGACGAAAGATCGTCGGCACATTCAATCATCACATCTTTGATTTTCTCACTTTGATCGAGAACCTGTGCCAAAGACTTGACATCGGAATTGCTAATTTTTGTCTTTGTTGTTGGCATAGTTATTCTTAACAAATGGTTGTATTTAGACTTGTGTAATAAATCAAAAATAACAATCTATCTGATCGCTGGCGCACCGACAAGTGCTGTAACGGATTATTTTCTGACCACTTCAACGAAAGAGTCGTTTTTATCGGTCTAAGAGTTGCTATTTACCACCGTATAAATCGTTGCCTATTTAATGGAAAATGTTGGGTATCAAGCAAATAGGCGTTGGTGCACTTCAAACTCGAAAAGCGGTGATGTTACGATGCGGCCTCAATTTTACTGATCGCCCCGATGCCCA
>NZ_JASJXN010000072.1:0-8537 GCF_035018705.1 Undibacterium sp. RTI2.2
TTGCTCTCCAAAATGATCCAGTCTGGACAGTGCATGAAATTATTTGCTGTTCATAGATGGTAGCGTTGGACGCTTACGATATTTCCAAACACCTTTGACCTTAATATAGGTTTCATCCATACGCCAGCTTGTGCCAACTTGTCGCTTATGTTGGCGAAATACTTTCTCCAACATGGGCAGGAACCGGATCGACCACCGGTTGATGGATGAATGATCGACAAAGACACCTCGCTCTTCCATCATTTCCTCAATATGCCGATAGCTCAACGGGTACGCTGCATACCAACGGATACAAACTAAAATCACTTCTAATGGAAAGCGCAGTCGCTTCGTCGTTAGCATCTTTACCCCCGCATTTTGAAAACGCAAAACTCTACACTAATGCTATGGTCGCTTACGTTAATGCGACAAAACCCTATTACAACGTCCGGCAATATCGCGATCGACGAAAATTGGGTAAAACGATTCTCGAAGGCTACGAAAATTGGCTTTTCCATGCGACATTTGTTAGTTTTGCACTCAATCAGCCGCATGTTTATTAAGATAAAGGCTTGCAATTATTAAGTACTTGCGCGTAAAGTGACAGTTTGGATGATTGCGAAAGACGGAGGAAGCTATGCATGCTGAAACGATAGACCATACGACCTTAACTAAACTGGCGGAAGCCGGTGCCGTACATAGTGCGCATGTGGTCGGACAAGAAGGTGGTTGGGGCATCCTCATCAAATATGGCAGGACCGAGCGTGCCTTGGCCGCTCAGCGCAGCCATCAGATCCGTATATTCCGCAAACTTGAAACCCTGGTCAATTATCTGAAAGATGTTGGCATCGCCCATTTTGACGTAGATGCTGCCAAGTATGAAACTTGCAGCCTGCCGTCCAGAACAAGGCCGGATCAGTCTGCAAAATTGAAGAATGCGCACAAGGCGGCTGAATATGACGAATTTTTCCGCCAGCGAGTGCAAAGTGCGATGGATGACACCCGCCCCCAGTTATCGACCGCAGATGCAAGACAGCGCATAGACGCCGCCCGCGCTATGCTGACTAGGGGCGAGGCGAAATCTTGAGGGTTGTTTGGAACCAGCAGGCGATTGACGATCGGATCGAGATCATGGCGCGGCGATCGGATTACGTCAGTATCGAGTCGGCCTTCCAGCATGACGACCAGATTGAGGCCAAAGGGGAAGCGCTGACTGGCATTGTGACATATAAGCGAGGGCGAATTAAGGGAACACGCGAGTATGTATTTTCGGATCAATACATCATGGTCTACGGAATCAATGCAGATGTAATTGAGATATTGAGCGTTGTTCCCACTGCGATAAATTGGACAAACAGTTCAAAGAAGATTAAGACGCTGCTATAAACTCTCGCCGCCAATTTGAATGTCAAATCGCCAAGGCAGCTCAACAGGAAATGACGACTGACTTGAGCAGTTATCTTGACGGGATAAAGCAATCGGTGTTAAACAGCGCAGAGAATTTTCCACTTCAATTGAAATTCAGCGTCCAGGAAATTATCGCCGATCCAATGGCCGTAAGGGCTTCTGTGAAGCTTTTTGTAAACGCCCCGCGCTGACAACTAGAAAATTTACGACGCTGTTTGACAAACATGTTACTCATTAGTGCAGGAATCCTTACGGTACCTCTGATAAGGCGGCAGCTGAACGGTTCTTTTGTAAGGCAATTGAGGCCAGCGGACATCCTGAAAAAGTTGCCATGGATAAAAGCGGCGCGTCCAAAGCAGCAATCGATGAAATGAACATTGACAGAGAAGTAGTCATGGTGGTTCGCCGGGTGAAATACCTCAACAATATTGTAGAGCAAGACCATCGCGCAGTGAAAAGAGTAACCCGTCCAATGCTCGGATTCAAATCCTTTCGATCAGCCAAAAATGTTTTAGCTGGAATCGAACTAATGCATATTATACGCAAAGGTCAGCTGATGATGGAAGGCTGCGGTGATGTAAATTTCGGCGACCAGTTTTATGCGTTGGCAAGACAATTCCGTCCAACATGACGGCAGATACAACTGCCCGCTAGAAATTCCACTTGATTTCGCTAACGCGACAAAACCAGTATTTTCGGCGCGTTCTATTTTCGAGCTAAATCATTTCCGGAAAAAGATAGCGGCAAAACATAACAAAACGTGTTTTAGCATAATTAGTCACACCTAAAATAATCTACTTCCTACTTGTCTAAGAGGGTTATTTTAAGTGCAACTAATTATGAAGCATTTCAGAGATTTCACTGGCAGACTCAGCAGAACGATGGGCAAGTTTCCTGACTTCTGACGCTACGACTGCAAACCCTCGGCCGCCATCTCCTGCACGGGCGGCCTCAATTGCGGCATTTAAGGATAGTAAATTAGTCTGCATGGCTAAATCATTAATAGTTGCTACGACTGTGCGTATACGATCCATGGTATTTCGCTGATTAGTAATATCGCTAGCGTACATAGTCAATTTCGAGAGAATGTTCTCCACGTCAAATATGGGATTGAAGGTACATTGAAGCCAAACCAAACTGCCATCGGCACTAGGCACCTTTATCTCACGTTCTAAACCCTCCCCTTGCTGCAATTTGGCGAGGTATTCTCCAACCATCACATTTCTAAAAATGGTACTTAGTACCTCACTCGCAGCGCTTAGATTATCGTACCCAAGTATTCCTAATAATATTGGACTGACATCGACAGGTTCGCCTTTAGGTGACCAATCTGAAGTAGCAGTTGATGAACGAATCGCCATCAGACGTGTTGCGTCTTCTTGTGCCTTCATTTTTGTCTCAGTAATGTTAGCTTGTACCGACACAATTTTACTTAAATTACCGTTCTTGTCAAAGATCGGGTTAATAGATAAGGATATCCAATATGGAACACCATTTTTTGTGTAATTTAAAATCTGCTCATAAAAAGCTTCTTTCGCTTGCAATTTAGCGCGGATGCGTCCAATAGTCACTGGATCGGTGTGCGGGCCTTGCAATAATTTACCGGGCTTTTTACCTAGTATTTCCTCGGGTTGATAGCCTGTTAGTTTGGTAAATCCTAAGTTCACATATTCACACCAGCCATCAGGGCCTGTAATCACAACTGAATTATCAGTCCCATTTGCGACGAGGGATAATAATTCAAAGGTCTTGCGTTGCTCTACCTCGCGAGTAATGTCAGTAGCAAATTTCACTACTTTGAACGGCTTACCTGATAGATCTAAAATCGGGTTATAGCTTGCTTGTATCCAGACATCTCGACCAGTTTTATGTACGCGTTTGAATTCAGCCACTTGATATTGACCTGCTCGCAAATTATCCCAAAACCGCTTATACGGTGTGCTTTTACTTTCGGTTTTATCGACAAAGATCCGGTGGTGCTTCCCTTGTACTTCGTCAAGCCTGTATCCCAAAGCGTTTAAGAACTTATCATTGGCATGTAAGATATTTCCATCCATGTCAAATTCTATGACAGCTTGCGAATTGCCGATGGCGTTGATCTGCCCTTCATAATTTGAGTCTCGCAGTTTTCGTTCAGTCGTGTTCTGAGCAATCTTTACTACTCTGAAAGGCTTGCCAAAACGATCCAATACCGGGTTATAACTTGCTTGCATCCATACGGTTTTGCCACTCTTGGTGAGGCGTTTAAATTCCGCGCTCTGAGACTTCCCCTGTTTTAGCAAAGACCAAAAATATTCATACTCACGACTATTGGCATATGCTGGGTCGATAAACATGCTGTGATGCTTACCTTTGATTTCAGCAAGTGTGTACTCCATCAGGTTTAAGAACTGTTGATTGGCGCTAATGATGTTACCAGATACGTCAAACTCAATAGAGGCTTGAGATTGCAGCAAGGCATTGAGTTTGCGAGCAGATTTTGACAAAAATAAGTTAAGCATATTGATTTAACCTTTAAATGACGGATTTGGACTATGTCTTCAAACTAGATTTGCCAGTGCTACATTAGTCGCTTTTCGTTTTTACGACCAACCGATACCTATCGCAATGCTTACTCACATACACAATCTTAGAGTTTTGCGAAATTATTCTGTTGTTCCCAATTTAAAAAATTGCTTTGCTAATTGGAAGGTAAGTCGTATTTATTTATCAAATAGCTGGCGATGATAAATAACATGGACGTTAAATTATTTTTTTGACGGGCTAGCGACATAAACATTGGTTAACATGATTTGTGGGTTTGATGAGCCGCATCATTTAAATTTCTTCGCATTAATATCTCATATTTATTTCTGATGGCTTGACATTTGACACACTTTAACATTTACTCAAACGCAAAACGACCCGCTTTAAGTTGATACCGCGAGTCAGTTATTGTAAAAATAAATCATGTCGTTCAACCGCGCTATGGCTCCTTCAAACAAACGTTGTTTTTATAATTGCGGTTGATTGCTCCCAAAAGCGTTCGGCAAACTGGGCGCACGGAGTAAATTGGGTTTTGTCGCGTTAGCGAAATCAAGTGGAATTTCTAGCTCGCAGTTGTATCTGTCGTCACGCTGGACGGATTTCTCCTGCCAATGCATAAAATTGCTCGGCAAATGACATGGGCTCGCTGCCATCCAACATCAGTTGTCCTTTGCGAATCATGTGCATGAGTTCAATGCCAGTTAAGACATTTTTGGCAGCATAAAATGACTTAACTCCGAGCATCGGCTTGGTGATTCGTTTGACCGCACGGTGGTCTTGTTCAACCCTATTGTTGAGGTACTTTACCTGTCGAACGATGACGGAAATCGCCTTGTCTTCGATGATCTGATCGATCGCCGATTTATTGGCTCCGCTCTTATCCATTGCTACTTTCTCAGGATTGCCGTTGTCATGGATGGCTTTCTCGAAGAAGCGCATGGCTGCTGCCTTATCACGCTTTGCGGTCAACAGAAAATCGATTGTTTCTCCCTCTTTGTAGACGGCACGATACAGGTATTTCCAGACACCTTTGACTTTAATATACGTCTCATCCATCCGCCAACTGCCACCCACTTGGCGCTTATGTTTGCGAAATAACAAGACCAGCGTGCAGTCAAACGAATCACCAAGCCGATGCTCGGAGTTAAGTCATTTTATGCTGCCAAAAATGTCTTAGCTAGCATTGAACTCATGCACATGATTCGCAAAGGACAACTGATGTTGAATGGCAGCGAGTCCATGCCATTTGCCGAGCAATTTTATGCATTGGCAGTAGAAATCCGTCCAGCGTAAGTGTGAAAATAAAGTTGTGTGCAAACTCACCATTTAAAAGTCAACGCGACAGAACCCCTTCCCCTTCAACTTTTAAGTGCACCAAAGCCACAAAGCCGCAAAGTTCGCTTGACACGATGACGCCAGATGAGTACTACTACTGGTACAACAAGAGGCTATGTAGATATTTGACCGGATTACCCACCGCGCAGTAAGTTCTTGCTCTGCAAATGGAGCAGCGAGCGGCGCCATGGATGACCTTGCATCGGCAAGGCACCTCTTGTAAAGCTGAAAATTCCGCCAAATCAAATGGGAGACAACTCTCTTAGCAAGATGAGTTATGCAGACGATCCATAGGATCTTTAGTGCACTACGTTAACATAAGGACATACTCATGACAGGTATCAATATTTTGCTGGTCGAGGATGACGAGGTAGACGTGATGTCCGTAAAGCGGGCTTTTCGCGAGCTTAAAATAGCAAATCCTATGACCGAGGCCAAGGATGGCATCGAAGCATTGGAAATCCTTCGCGGCGTTAACGGCTGCGTCCCAATTCCGCACCCCTTAATTATTTTGCTCGATCTCAACATGCCGCGCATGGGCGGGTTGGAGTTTCTCGACGAACTGCGGAAGGATCCGGACCTACATCGCTGCGTAGTTTTTATCATGACCACCTCCGCCGACGAGCGAGATCGGGTGCGCGCCTATGACAAAAACGTCGCAGGTTATTTGCTCAAGCACGACCCGGGTCGCAGTTTCATGGACGCGATTGCCATGCTGCAGCATTACTGGCGCGTTGTCGAATTACCATACATGAAATGAAAAAACAACATATTTTGATCGTTGACGACGATGAAGTGGATCGCAAAAGAGTACTCCGGTCATTGACGCAAGCAGCGGGAAGCACGCACGTTGTGCAAGCTTCCAATGCAGTTGCAGCAAGGCGTCTTATATCCGAACAAATCTTCGATTGCATTTTGCTAGATTATCAATTGCCCGGCACCAATGGTTTCGAACTGCTGGTGGAATTACGCGAATCGCTTGGCATAAAAACGCCGGTGGTGATGTTAACCGGCGAGGGCAATGAAATGGTTGCGGTCGAGGCCATGAAACGCGGAGCCTCCGATTACTTACCCAAATCACTATTAGCGCCTGACACCCTGATGCGTGTCATAATACAAGCAGTTGAAAGAACCCGACTCGAACGCGAGTTGGTCGAAGTACGGGCCCAAATCGAACAGCAGGCGCTTTATGACAGTCTCACCGGCTTGGGGAACCGTCGGTTATTCATGCGTGATCTGGGCCGTGCTCTCGCGAGTGCGCAGCGCACCAATCTGCCCTTGTGCTTGTTCATGATGGACCTCGACAGATTCAAAGGCGCCAATGACCGGCATGGACACGAAGCAGGTGACGCCATTTTAGCGGAAGTCGGCTGTCGCTTGTCCGCTATCGGCCGTGCTAATGACCTTTTTTATCGACCAGGTGGCGACGAGTTTGCCGCTTTGATCGATGCTGTTGACATCAAGACAGCATTGTTGATTGCTAATCGAATCCGGCATGCTATTTCTGAACCGATTACTTGGCGTGATAAACAACTGTCTATTGGAATAAGTATCGGCATTGTTCCTTATTCGAGTGGTGCGGAGGCACTCGATGCTCTGATTCGAAACGCCGATGTTGCCATGTACCAAGCCAAGGCGTCGGGTTTAGGTATTGCGTCCCATATGGATTTACTTTAGTGCGATTCCCTCTGATAAATCAACGTACCGTAACAGGTGGCGTCTGGCAGCTATTCCTCGTTGCCTTGATAATCCTTATGAGCTTTCTCGGTATACTGTATTGGAACCTAGAAAAAGTAGCTGAACTCGCTAGCAGTGCCAAACATACAGCAATTATCGAGAGGGAGCTACGCGGACTCAATGAGGATATGCTCAATGCTGAAACCGGCCAACGAGGATATCTACTAACGATCGATGATAACTATCTGAAGCCATATCGAGTGGGAATTAATAACATCAGCGAGAGGCTACGACGCCTTCACGTGCTTCTTGAAAATAGTGAAACGCATAGTAATCTTGAACGAATGGAGCCCCTGATTCACGCGAAACTTGTGGAATTAGCCAAAACGATTGCGCTTTCCAAGCAGGGTCAACATCAGGATGCATTGACTTTGGTACGTGGAAACAGCGGTAAGCAGTTCATGGATGAATTTCGTCAAATCAGTGACGAGACAATCAACCTCGAGTTGCGTCTATTTAATAGCGTGCAGATTCGCTTTTTAGATGAATTTCAGAAAATATTTATCGTTGTTATCTTAACCGGCGTCGCGTCGATTGTTCTGTTGTTTGTTACCGCTAGGAGAATGGTACAGCGTCTTGGGCAGCCGGTTGCCGAGCTAGTCAAAGGAATCGAAGCCATGGCACAGGGTGATCTCGGCCTTCGGGTGAGAGTCGCCA
Source organism: Undibacterium sp. RTI2.2 (assembly GCF_035018705.1). Classification (NCBI taxonomy): domain Bacteria; kingdom Pseudomonadati; phylum Pseudomonadota; class Betaproteobacteria; order Burkholderiales; family Oxalobacteraceae; genus Undibacterium; species Undibacterium sp. RTI2.2. The sequence goes on from NZ_JASJXN010000072.1 coordinate 7,642, forward strand.
CCGATGATGAAATTGGTCGTATTTGTAATGCCTTCAACTATATGAGTGATCATCTTTCAACCTCACTCAAAGCACGAACTGCAGTGCAAAAGGAGCTTGAACGGAGTAACGCTGACCTGGATAGTTTTGCGTACGTCGCTTCGCACGACCTCAAGGCTCCGCTGCGCGGTATTCGCAATTTAGTGGAATGGATCGCTCAAGACATTCAAAGCACTGCGACAGAGGACTCGCTCGACAACCTGCGGCTGCTGAGAACCAGAGTGGAAAGACTGGATAGCCTTTTGGAAAGTCTACTCACATACTCGCGCGTTGGCCGCAAGATCGAAGACGTTGAAAACGTTGACACCGGCAAACTTGTTAAGGATATTAACGATTATTTAGCGCTACCAGAAGGTTTTAACATCATATGCAGCGGCCGGATGCCTTGCTTGTTCACCCCTAAGGCACCGTTTGAACTGGTTATCCGCAACCTAATCAATAACGCGATCAAGCACCACGATCTTGCGGAGGGCCAGGTGGTGATTTCAGCCATGGAGCAGGATGAGTGTATCGAGTTCCGTATCGAGGACAATGGACCTGGTATCGCCACCGAGTTCCACGCGCGAATCTTTAAAATGTTTCAAACGCTCAAGCCACGCGATCAGATTGAAGGCAGCGGCATGGGACTTGCTATCGTCAAGAAAGCGGTCGAAGGTTTTGGAGGTAGCATCCGCGTCGAAAGCAACCCACCTAACCGCGGATCCATTTTCATATTTACCTGGCCGCGAACTGTGGTGTGAGGCTATGGGTTTTGTGGTTTTGTCGCATTAACTTTTAAGTTATGAGCTTCTTGCAAAATACCCAAACCAGTAAAGTCGAGCATGGGTGTGGCCACTGTTGCGATTGGTTTTCTTGTT
>NZ_JASJXN010000073.1:0-8258 GCF_035018705.1 Undibacterium sp. RTI2.2
CAAGAAAACCAATCGCAACAGTGGCCACACCCATGCTCGACTTTACTGGTTTGGGTATTTTGCAAGAAGCTCATTTGATCCAACAAAAAAAGAATCGATAGAGCCTGCTTTTTACGCCGTTGATGCGGCTCAAATTGATGAAGCTTGCCGTCTGGCACAAGCTGCATTTGATCCCTTCCGTGCGACTAGCGATGAACAACGTGCCCAGTTTTTAGAAACTATTGCGCAACAAATTATAGAGCTGGGTGATGCTTTAATTGAGCGAGCGATGGCTGAGAGCGGTTTGCCAAGGGTGCGCTTAGAAGGCGAACGTGGCCGTACAGTGACGCAGTTAAAGCTGTTTGCCGATTTGCTGCGGGAAGGTTCTTGGCGTGATGTCCGTATTGATGCAGCTTTACCCGAGCGGCAACCGCCAAGACCTGATTTACGTATGCAGTTGATTGGTCTGGGGCCAGTGGCGGTATTTGCTGCCAGCAATTTTCCTTTAGCATTCTCGGTCGCTGGTGGCGATACTGCATCGGCATTTGCTGCTGGTTGCCCCGTCGTTCTCAAAGCGCATTTTGCACATCCGGGTACGTCGGAACTGGTGGCGCAGGCGATTGCTAAAGCGCTGAAATTATGTCAATTGCCCGCCGGTGTATTTTCAATGTTGAGTGGTATTGGTAATGAGCTCGGGCAAGCGCTAGTACGTCATCCGGCGATACAGGCAGTCGGCTTTACGGGATCGAGGCAGGGTGGCATCGCGTTGATGCAGACGGCGGCTACAAGAGTACAACCGATTCCGGTCTATGCAGAAATGAGTAGCATCAATCCGGTATTTTTATTACCCCACGCATTGGCAAACCGGGGTAATGAGATTGCTGCCGGATTTGCTGCTGCGCTTACTATGGGAGTGGGGCAATTTTGTACTAATCCTGGTTTGGTATTGGGAATTGAAGGTGTAGATTTTGATCACTTTGCAGCGCAGGCTGCACAGGCACTGGCTACAGCTCAACCCGGCACTATGTTGACCCCGGGTATCGCATCAAGTTATCAGACTGGTGTCGCCACTATGGCGCAGCAAGCCGACGTTTCTACGATAATTAATACACCGATTGAGCAGGGCAAAGGTGGTCCAGCTTTATTCACCACGAGCGGCAAAGTATTTCTGGCCCGGACTGAATTGCATCACGAGATTTTTGGCCCTGCTTCGATATTCGTCGCTTGTAAAGATGTAGACGAAATGCGTCAGGTCGCTGAGAGCCTGGAAGGGCAATTAACTGCTACCTTGCAAATGGATGAGGCTGATACAATCGTCGCCGGCCAGTTATTACCAGTGCTTGAGCGCAAAGTAGGTCGTATTTTGGTCAATGGTTTCCCGACTGGAGTCGAGGTGGTGTCGTCGATGGTGCATGGTGGTCCATTCCCGGCAACTTCGGACGGTCGCAGCACTTCGGTCGGTACTGCTGCGATCCATCGATTTTTAAGGCCGGTGTCGTATCAAAATATGCCGCAAGCCTTATTGCCGCAAGCTTTACAGGAGGATAATCCTCTTGGAATCTGGCGTCGTCGTGATGGTGCTCTGACCAGGCAGTGAATGTAATCAGCGAGCGCATACAGTGAGCAAAAAAAGTAACTATAAAGTACGCTCACTAAAAAAAGTACGCTCACCAACAAAAAAATAGGAGACAAGATGAGTCAGTTAGCCAAATTCGGCAGCCTTGAAGGCAAGCGTGTTTTCGTTACCGGCGGTGGCAGTGGTATCGGTGAGGAAATCGTCGCTGCTTTTGCGGCGCAGGGTGCGCAGGTCGCCTTTGTCGATATAGCCGAAGAGGCTAGTCGGGCGCTTTGCAGTCGCATCGCAGCTGCAGGCGATCTTGAACCATTATTTAGTCATTGCGATATCACCGATATTCCTTCGTTGCAAAAAGTGATGGCTGCATTCGCAACTGAAATTGGGGATTTTGATGTGTTGGTCAATAACGCAGCCAACGATCAGCGTCATGAAACCGAAAATGTCACACTAGACTATTGGAATGAGCGCATTGCCATTAATCAGCGCCCGATGTTTTTTACCTGTCAGTCCGTGCTACCAGGTATGAAACGTAAGGGCGGTGGGTCTATCATCAATATCAGTTCCATTTCATGGCATATCAAAGGCGCTGGTTATCCGGTATATGCCACCTCAAAAGCGGCTGTTGTCGGACTTACTCGCGGTTTGGCACGCGATCTTGGGGCGCATGGTATCCGGGTGAATACCGTGACGCCTGGATGGGTCATGACACAACGTCAAATCGATTTGTGGGTGGATGATGCTGCTGAAATTGAGATCAAAAAAAATCAATGTTTGCCTGACAAATTAATGCCGCAGCATATCGCGTCCATGGTGCTATTTTTAGCGGCGGATGATAGTGCTATGTGTACCGCACAAGAATTTATTGTCGATGCTGGTTGGGTGTGATTTGAATACGGCTGAACTATATTCAATGTGGTTTGCCGGTTAGTTCGTAAGTTAGTCAGTGATTTGAGGACTTCATGATATCTAGTTTATTCCGCACCCTTGCCGCTCTATGTAGTTTTGTGTTGATGTTGCATGTCCATGCACAGCAAGTCCAGCCATCACAACCAGTTACGCAAGTCAGCGTGCATGATCCAGTGATGGCGAAAGAGGGCGATACCTATTACGTATTTAGTACCGGGCCTGGCATTACATTTTATAGCTCATCTAACATGAAGGACTGGCAGCTGGAAGGGCGTGTTTTTGCAGATGCACCGACTTGGGCGCGTGCTGTTGCGCCGGAGTTTAATGACCATATTTGGGCACCGGATATTCAGTTTCATCATGGTCAATATTACTTATATTATTCAGTATCCGGCTTTGGGAAGAATGCATCTGGTATTGGCGTAACCACTAACAAAACCCTGAATCCGCGTTCGCCAAATTACCACTGGGAAGATCAGGGTATGGTGTTGCAATCTGTACCGGGTCGGGATGAGTGGAATGCGATTGATCCGAATATCATCGCCGATAGTAAAGGAGCCGGATGGATGGCTTTTGGTTCATTTTGGAGCGGTATTAAATTAGTGAAGCTCAATGACAACTGGACTCAATTAGCACAGCCACAAGAATGGCGTTCTATCGCTCAACGCGAGCAACCTGCCTTGGGAGTCAACCAATCCGCTCCTCCGGCAGAAATAGAAGCACCTTTCATCTTTAAAAAAGGTGGTTATTACTATTTGTTCGTTTCTTGGGGTTTGTGTTGCCGTGGCGCGGACAGCACCTACCATTTAATGGTGGGACGCTCTACTGAAGTAAGCGGGCCCTATCTCGATAAAGCCGGTAAAGACTTGGCGAAAGGTGGCGGTTCTTTGCTGTTAAAAGGGACACCGGCATGGACGGGCGTTGGACACAACAGCGCTTACCAGTTTGATGGCAAAGACTATCTCGTACTGCATGCCTACGAGACCGCTGACAAGTACCTGCAAAAGCTAAAAATTATGGAAGTGAGCTGGGATGCGGAAGGCTGGCCAGTGGTTAATCCGCAGGATTTAGATCGCTATCAAAGTCGCTTGTTACCAGCTAAAAAATAGGCTTTTTCTTTACATGCTGGTGATGCTTTTCTCGTATGTGTAAGTTGGCGCTCCAATCTATCTAATTTAGAAAATCACAAATGATCTATCAAGCACATGACTCACGGTACGGTACGATGGCATATCGCCGTAGCGGTCGCAGTGGACTGAAGTTGCCATCGATATCACTAGGTTTGTGGCAAAATTTTGGCGATATTAATCCGATTGAAACCCAAAGAGCGATGTTGCGTCGTGCCTTTGATCGAGGTGTCACTCATTTCGATCTGGCAAATAATTACGGCCCACCTTTTGGCGCTGCAGAACGCAATTTTGGACGCCTGTTTGCCGAGGACTTTAAATCGTATCGTGACGAACTAGTCATTTCAACCAAGGCTGGCTGGGATATGTGGCTAGGTCCCTACGGTGGTATGAACGGATCGAAAAAACATTTGGTCGCCAGTCTTGATCAAAGCTTACAGCGCATGGGTTTGGACTATGTGGATATTTTTTATAGTCATCGCCCTGATCCCCATACCCCGATCGAAGAAACCATGGGCGCATTGGCACAGATGGTGCGCCAAGGTAAAGCTCTGTACATAGGCATCTCCAATTACGGTCCTGCTCTGACACAAAAAGCAGCAGATTGTCTGCGTGCAGAAGGGGTGCCGTTGACGATCAGTCAGCCTAATTACAGCTTGTTGGATCGATGGATAGAGCCGGAGTTGCTGGCAAAGAATACAGAGAACGGAGTTGGCACTATCGTGTTTTCTCCACTACAGCAAGGCTTTTTGACGGACAAATATTTGAAAGAAATTCCTACTGATTCGCGCGCCTCACGCTTGGACTGGGTGCGTAACGGTCTCAATTCTGAGGTATTAGTCCGTATCAAGGCACTCAACCAGATTGCGTTGGAGCGAGGCCAGAGTCTGGCACAAATGGCGTTAGCCTGGACCTTGCGTGATGATCGCATTACTTCAACTCTGATTGGTGCCCGCACAGTGGCACAGCTAGACGACAGCCTAGATGCGCTGAATCACTTGCACTTCACGACGGAAGAACTACAGCGTATTGATGTAATAAGCCGAGGCGACCCGAATATTTTTTCTATGCCGGCTAAAGCGACGGGACAGGATTTAGTCGAAAACCCTGATTTCAGAGCTTAAGCAAGCTATTTTTATTCATTAAAAATAGTGTGACTCAAACCTAAGTAAGACAACTCGTGGATAAAGAGATGCCGCCAAAATCAATGCTGTATCATTTTCAAGATTAATGACACGATGATTTCAAAGATGGATACGCTCAATCCCAACTGGTTCTTAAAAGCACGTTTAAAAACCCGGCAACTTTTACTCTTAATCGCCCTGGATGAACACCGCAATATCCACCGCGCTTCTGATGCATTGCATATGACGCAACCTGCAGCGTCCAAACAATTAAAAGACCTGGAAGAAATGCTGGACGTACGTCTGTTTGAGCGCCTGCCACGCGGTATGGAGCCGACGATTTATGGTGAGACCATGATCCGTCACGCCCGAATGGCACTGACTAACCTGTCGCTTGCGCATGACGATATTGTGGCACTGCGTTCCGGTCTGGTTGGGCAAGTTGAAGTGGGTGTCATCATGACGCCAGGTATGGCACTGCTGCCACGCGCGATTGCCCGCATCAAGCAACAAGCACCGCTGTTACGCATAGGCGTGCACATGGATCAAAGTAATATTTTGTTAGACCGACTGCAAAATGGCTCGCTCGATTTTATGATTGGACGCATCCTTGAGAAAGAAAACGGTTCTAGCCTGATCTATGAAGAACTCACAGAAGAACCCGCTTGCGCCGTCGTTCGCAACGAGCATCCGTTGTTAACACATAAAAATTTGCAGCTTAAAGACATCGCTACTAAACCCTGGATATTACCGCCACAAGGCGCCATCTTGCGCCATCGCTTTGACATGATGTTCCGCCGGGCAGGCCTGCTGCCACCGGTTGATGTGGTAGATACTACGGCGCTATTGCTGATCACCGCGCTCTTACAGCAAACGGATTCTTTGCATGTCATGCCTATCGAAGTCGCACGGTATTACGCCTCTTTAAATGTACTAAGCATTTTGCCGATCGAGCTCCCATGTGCGATGGATGCCTTTGGGATTATCCGGCAACAAGAGCGCTTAATGTCACCCGGCGCAGAGCTACTTTTAAACGCAGTAAGGACTGAAGCCCTGGCTTTGTATTGATAGTATTTCTTCGCGTTAAGGTACTTTGAGTATTGTTTGTTAGAGCTCCGTTTGCAGGTTAAATTACCTGTTTCGTTTATGCTGGTATGGCGCGATGGCCGGATTAAATGGCACTTTTAGACATCTGGATAAATGCTTGTTTAACGGAGGTATAAATATATACTCCCTGTAGGTATATTTTATTGTCCAAGTAATCATTGGTCTATAAGTAATATTTTTATTATTTTATGGGGAGTATATTGATTTTTCTTTAAATAATCGTCCGGAAAACGAACTTCTGCAAAGGGCGATTGATTCAAGCAGTCCAGAGGTGATCGGTACGAAGAAACCATTTGTGCTTCGATGCCGTGGACGTCAAAAATACTAAATGTGCTTATTGACAAATCGGACTTTGAAACAGGATTGCTATGAATTATTTGGATTTGATTAATGGCAAAAGTGGCTTTACGTCAGCTATCTTCTTTTCGATTATCAGGACGCGCTGGTCAATGGCGTGAGAATGCTTTTGCTCGACTATTTGCATAGCGACTTCGCGTGGGCGTGGCGGTAGTTGAGGAGGGCGAGGGAAAAATGACACATTATTCCAATCAGCGATAGATTTATCTGGCGATTTCAAGCAAGGCAGATGGATGCCGCGCTTGTTTTTTCAAGTATTAGGTGATTTGATTTCTTCCGCACCCATCTGTATAGAAAGCCGGATATCATTAAAACGAGCGTACTTTCAAACCCACCAGACGTAGGTTTTTTCCATACGTAAACTATTTCTCGTGTACGTAGACGATTGTTAATAAGACCGAGCAATTTTGTTGGTTTGTAACTGCTATGAACGGATTGCCAGGATAGGCGGATGATCTGCAAAGCTAGGCAAATTTTTCACTTTATTTGAATCAGGTGACTCAGAATGCATCCTATATCTCCGCAATCTTCTCGAATTGCCTCCTGCAGCTGTGGGCAGTTGCAAGCGCATGTCGCCAGCGAACCCTTGGGCGTATCTGTGTGCCACTGTCTGGCGTGTCAGCGCCGCACTGGCAGCGTGTTCGCTGCGCAAGCACGGTTTGCAAAAGAGGCGGTCACGGTCGTTGGCGCAAGCACAGAATATATTCGTATCGGAGACGAAGGAACGAAATGTACATTCAGGTTCTGCCCGGTCTGCGGTGCGACCGTGTACTACACCTTAGATGCCTACCCTGAGGCGGTCGCCATACCTGTAGGTGCTTTTGCTGAATCCTCTTTTCCGGGACCCAGCGTTTCAGTGTATGAAGAACGTATGCACCTCTGGGTCCATATGCCAAGCAACATTAAGCACATAGGATGAGATCCAAAACCTAACGACGGACCTGTTATTGCAATGTGGTACTGCGCACAAAGTAAGACTTTGCTCCTGCGTACCTAAACATTTTGGCTACTTGGGAAAATATCACATTGATCAATCGAGCGATATGCTGTGATAAAACGAATTTGTCACCCACACACCGCGTCACTTTCAGACTGAAATTCGAATCTAAATCACGCGTATAACTATCCGCAGTTAAGAAGATTTATCGTTAACTATTTTACTTAAAAGTTCAGGCGGAATTGGTTGTCCATGCTCACTTAAATGGCGCACGGTCTCATGTAATAAATGTAGACGTGTAATTTTCAAAACGACCCAGGCAATGATACTGACGATCGGAATAAGCAGAGCTGTGATTGGAATAAGTATGGGTGACAGGTCGCTGAATGAATTCATTTCTTTATTTTCCTGAAAAAAGGCCTTACTAAGTAAATCAATAAAAACCTCAAGTAGCTATCAATTTGCCGTCATGGTGTATCGGCCGCTAGTTGGGTAAGTTTGACGAGATAAACAACTAAATTTAATATCAATCTTCCAACATTAGCTTAGCAGCAATTGATATCTAAAGGTAAAATCAAAGTCGAATCTAATCAAAACTTTTTGAATAGAGCAACACTGAAAGAAAAAGCGCCAGACGTTTTTTGAAGAGATTAACGCTAATTAAGCCTCAGCTTACGATAAATTAGTGTCCACCATCGCCATGGTAATTCTCGTCATTTATAGTGGGAAATTAAGCGTTTCTTTACATTAAATAGAATACTCAATGAGCCGGATGGTGCTCTACTTGTATTCAGCGTCTACTACTGTGCTTTTGGTGATCAACTATCTATGGACGCCGCGATCCTGCCCAAGAACTTCGGGATGTTTGATGCAACGTACAAGTCCATTGGCTAAGCACAAGTTAAAGCTGTACTGTTCACAAATTGTGGCATTTCGCTGAAATATGCTGAAGCGTGAGCTAATGACCACAGAGGCGACGATGAGGCTATAAATGAAATTGATCGGCGGATTCAAGCACGAAGAGCAACGTTGAATAAAAAGTCAAAGGGTCAGATGCGATAGCATTCATGCCTTTTGACCAGCCAGTCGAAAGTTGCCGAATATGCGCTACACACACCTAACCCAAGACGAACGATACCAAATTT
>NZ_JASJXN010000074.1:0-7675 GCF_035018705.1 Undibacterium sp. RTI2.2
TCGGATGCCTCGGTAGAGGCGATTTATCGGTCTGGACAACCGTTGGCGATCGCGGACACCACCGTCGTGCTGGCCGGAGACATGGTGGCGGTTACTGGGCTGATTGCCGTCATGGAAGCCGCAGCCGATTACTTCGGCAAGGAAATCAGCGCGCCGGCGGACATGTTACTGGTGCAGGAGAGTCGTGAAATCATTTTGACCAATCGCGCGCTGAGCGGGCGTGAAGTCGGCGAAATTCACGACCACGTAACGGTGGATACACGTCACGGCGTATTTTTGACACGGGTCTTGCGCATGGGCCTAGCGCTTCCGCTGCTCAACAAGATCATCCTGAAAAGCGGTGATGAATTACACTTCACCGGCAGCCCCGTGGATCTGGACCGAGTGCAAACAAAAATTGGCTACAAGATCAATCCGGCAGCGGTCACTGATTTCATCTTCATGGGATTAGGCATGTTGATCGGCATTCTGATTGGCATGGTGCAGTTCCACATCATGGGTATCCCGATCTCGATCGGGAGTGGCGGTGGATGTCTACTCTCCGGCCTGATGTTCGGCTGGCTTCGCAGTGTCCATCCAGGTGTGTCGGCACTGCCCGTGGGCGCGTCCAACTTCTTGCGCGATTTTGGTCTCGCAGTCTTTGTTGGCATCGTCGGGATCTCGGCAGGACCGCAGGCATTGGTCGCAATCCGGCAGCACGGCTTCACACTACTGTTGCTCGGCGCTGGTGTGACGCTGATACCCCAAGTCGTTACTTTCTTTTTTTCGTGGTACGTCCTGCGCATTCGCAATCCGATCGAAGCGCTCGCCTGTGTCGCCGGAGGACGCAGCGCCAACCCAGCGTTTGCAGCGTTGCTCGAGAAAGCAGGCAATGCAACCCCTGTCGTGTCCTTTACCGTTACTTACGCCGTTGCCAATGTGTTTCTAACCCTTTGGGGTCCAGTCATCGTTGGAATCATCACCACAAATGCCACGCCCTAAACTGCGATCGAGTCCTATCATGCCGCAACAAGATTTTCAGCAATTTGCGAACCTCAGCCCGTTTGAACTCAAAGATCAGCTCATCGCCATTGCTTCCTCGGATGCGCAGCGCATGATGCTCAATGCAGGTCGCGGCAATCCGAATTTTCTGGCGACACTGCCGCGCTGGGCATTCCTGAGCTTGGGCGATTTTTCTATGCGCGAAGCCGAGCGGTCATATTCGTATCTTGACAGCGGCTTTGGTGGACTGCCGGAGCGCAGCGGCATCGTGCACCGGTTCGATATCTATGCCACGGCTCATCGCAGCACGGATGGTGTACGCTTTCTGCGTGCAGCGATTTCCTATGTGAAGGATCAGCTCGGACTTGACCAAGAGACGTTTCTGTTTGAGATGGTGGCAGCATTTCTTGGATGTAATTACCCTACCCCGCCGCGTATGCTGGCGCATACGGAAGAAATCGTCAAAGCGTATCTGGCGCAGGAAATGTTCGGCCCGCTCGCCCATCAGGGATCGTTCTCGGTGTTTGCCACTGAGGGCGGCACGGCCGCGATGACGTATATTTTCCAAACATTGCGAGCCAACGGCTTGATCAAGCCGGGTGACAAGATCGCCATCAGCACGCCGATCTTTTCACCTTATTTGGAAATCCCTCGACTAGCCGAATACGGCCTCGAGGTGGTCGATATTCGCATGGACGGACACGCTGACTGGCAGCTGCCGGCCAGTGAAATTGACAAGCTGCGCGATCCAGCAGTAAAGCTGTTTTGTCTCGTCAATCCGAGTAATCCACCCTCGACCAAGTTATCAGATCAAGTTCTCGATCAACTGGCCGCGCTGGTAGCGCAACAACGCTCGGATCTGTTCATTGTCACCGATGATGTATACGGCACCTTTGCGGATAATTTTGTGTCGCTGTTCGCAAAGTGCCCACGAAATACACTTTGCGTGTACTCATTCTCAAAGTTCTTTGGCGCAACAGGATGGCGCCTAGGTACCATTGCGCTACATGACGAAAATGTTTTTGACGCGGCGCTGGCAGCATTACCGGAGGCGGAAAAAGTGCTTCTCGACGCACGATACGCTTCACTCACCACCACGCCGCGCACGATTCGTTTCATCGATCGACTGGTCGCTGACAGCCGCGCCGTCGCGCTCAACCATACCGCCGGATTATCACTGCCGCAACAACTGCAAATGGCACTGTTCGCGCTCAATGGACTCATGGACCGAGAACACCGCTACAAGGAGTCGGCCAAACAGTTACTGCGCAAGCGCTATCAGACCTTGTATCGCAATATGGGTATCGAGGCGTTGCGCACGCCCAATGACGTGAACTATTACTCGTTGATCGATCTGCAAGAAATTGGCGGCGCATTGTATGGGCCCGAATTTGAAGCATGGTTCGTCCGCAGCGATCTTGGTATCAGCTTTCTTTTCCGGCTTGCGCAAGAAACCGGTGTGGTTCTGCTGCCGGGTAACGGTTTTGATGTGATCGACACCTCGGCGCGGGTCTCGTTGGCCAACCTAACTGAGATCGAGTACGCGGCTATCGGCAAATTTACGCGTCATGTGCTCGATGAGTGTTATCAGGATTTTAGGGATAGCTTACCAGCCCCTGTAACAGACCCTCAGCCCCCGCGCGCAGTGCCATTGCATCCTAGCTGACCGCCGAGTGAAGAACCAAACGCTCGTGCGGCCTTGCCCACCTGAAGCAACCTCTAGCGAATCAAGCCGCTCGAAATTTGTGGATGTTAAGTAATCATATTTGATTGCAATTACAGGTCGATAACCGGAAATCACTGAACGCATCTTCCGCCAAATTTCGAGTGGGTCAAGATACAGAATTACTTCAGCACCTGTTGGTCGGTTCGTAAATTCAGATTTTCAATTGAAAATGCGAGTGTCAACAATGTGCCGTTAGAGGAATTTGGGGTTGACCGCGGTTGAGAGAAAAAATACCTTCGAAATCGTTACATTGGCTCGGTAAAGATATTGCAACTCGGAAATTGGAAAGACTTGTTTCCGCCACTGAGCACCGTGTACACATATTTTGAGCGACGTTGTGCATTACGCTGTTTCTATAATCATATTCACAAAAGCACGCAAGGTACCTGGCATACGTCTACTAGTAAAGTATAACCTTGGCCCCTCGAACCGTTGCCACCAGTCGGGCATGACCGGCTAGAGCTGTCCGCTTTCGAAAAAGGGATCAAGCCAATTCTTAAATGTGCATATGAGGCCATGCCCATCACATGCGAGCCCAATGGCAGCAGCCGCCGCATCAACAATGGCGAGAGACGACTTTCGAGCAAACGCCCTGCCTCAGTCGGCATGACACTGCGAGTGTTGCGAATTAAAAGAGGTAATCCTAATTGCTTCTCGATGCGAGTGATGATCTCGCTCACATGGGAAGGCGACAATCCAAGCTGGTTTGCTGCCGCGCGAAAGCCATTCGCTTTGCAAACTGCGACAAAGACAGACAAATCGTCCAGAGTTAACTCATGATTGTTCTTCATGGCGAACAGTCTATTCGGTTCCAGCATCGTTATCAATCCATTTAGTGGACGTTATGATTGCTGCACTAAATTTACTTTATGGAAGAATATAGTATGAACTCAGTTGATAACGCGTTCCCAAAGAACGCGTCCAGTCCATTCGCTTCTTGGAGAGGCAACCATGTTGGCATTCGCGTGCCAGACTTTGAGGCTGCAGCCGCTTGGTACACTCACAAGCTAGATTTTAGGTTGGTACGAACAATGCAGTTAGGTGAAAAAACTCTCGCTTTTCTTGCGCCCGCAAGCGATGACAGTTTTCTTATCGAATTTATCGCAGGTCCGGGATGTACAGAACGCCCTAGTTATGAGCAACTAATCCACACCCATAGAGTTGGTGGTTGGCACCATCTTTGCATGCGCGTGGCAAATGTCGACTTAGCTATCGAAGAATTAAAGCGCCGCGGAGTCAGAATCGTCAGCGAGGCGCGAGACGCGCCAAGGATGGACGTACGATTCGCATTTTTTAGCGATCCTTGGGGTAATCTTATTGAGATAAGTCATCCAATACTGCAATAACGAGCTGTACCCAGATCGTCACTTACTAATTGCTTTCCAGTTCGATTGATCAGTCAATATTGTTTTAAAGACTTTACGTTTGGCTGATCTAGATCGACATCGAGCGCACCTTAAGGTCGGCAGATTCTTGACTGCAGTTGTCGACGCGATCTAGCCCTGTCTGTCTGTCAATCAAATCTTTGAATAAATACGAATTGATTGATTAGCAAGGATAAGTTTGCAATGAGGTCAATTTGGCTGGAATGTGCCGATTTTTTCCAAGTGCTGTCGATCCTATTTTTGTACTTCAGTATCCAGTAAACGAAACTGGCCTAAAGGGGCACATCTTAAAGTTCCGGTAGCAACTTCTTTCTACCCGATCTCTGTCCGATCCCAAACGCTAATGGTGGTAAAGTCAAAATCGCTGCGATCATCGTCATCGCAATCGGGCGCATACGGTTAATACCTGCATGTATCATTGAAGCGAGCAGATCTTCTTGCGTAATTAGATCTTGGTGTTCAGAAAAATAGAAAATGGCGACTTCAGTCACCATTCCGATAATCATTGTCATACCCATCATCGCGGAAATATTCAATTCTGTATGGGTAATCCAAAGACCAATAAATACCGTCGATACCGCGAGCAAAGCAGTCAACAAAATAGCAATCGCCAGACGGAAACTTTCATATATAGACAAAGGTAATAGAAAGACTAAGGTACTTGCCGCAGCAAAAACCGAAAGTAATCCCTGGAAAGCAATCTGCTGTTGCTCATATAGTCCACCTAATTGATAGTAGCTACCTTTTGGAAGTAAATTTTTCTGAGCCATCACGACTTTTACATCTGCAATAGCGGAACCAAGATCTCTGCCACTAATCCGCCCGGTGACAGCGATCATCGGAGACGAGTTGGAAGGCGAAAGCACTGCCGATGTTACCAGCACCCACAATGGCGATATTCAATACAATGGAATTGGGAGACACCAGAAACTAAAGTTAGACTTGTACGGATTTCCCTTGACATGATCCATACGCTATAATCTGCATTATCTTTGCGATCGTCTGAAGACCAATGGATACATTGACGACTACTCTCTCCTGAATATGGAAGAGTTCAAGTTAGCTGACGGCATATTCCAAGATTTTAAGTGACCTTTTATTCTTGTTTCATCCTCCATTCTCTTTCAAAGTCGGCAGGTAAGAACCGCATTGAAAAAATGGCCAAAAAGAAAGAAAAACTTCAAGAAAATTCATTAAAAAAATTTACGTCATACTGTCGCATTGATTTCAGCTTTTCTTGCACATTGAATGTCCTCTGCCAGTTAGGTATGTTCGAGTTTCCAAAAGCGATGGAAGACAGACGTTGGTGAGGGAAGGAGATGTGCTGTTGGCTAGCGGTGTTGAGCAAGAACAGATTTATTCGGATTTAGCGTCAGGCGTTAAGCACGATCAGCCTCGCTTGAATGCTTGCCTTTAGGCGCTCCAGACCGGCACTATGCAGTTGGTGTGGAAAATGGATTGCCTAGGTCGTGACTTGAAGCACTTGGTGACAACAGTGGATGAATTGCGCATTCGAAACATCGGCTTGAAAGTATTGGACGATAGTGGCGCACACTTAGACAAGAACACCGGGAGCGGATGTTTATTCTTTGAAGTTTTCAATGCAATGGCGAAATTTGAGTGAGAATTGATTGCCAAATGATGAAGACAATCGGGTTCACGTGTTGCGGCGTTTTTACGTAGCCTCGGACATATTCGGCCGATCGTGAATTGTCCGAATAACGGTCATCAAAATGCATGTCGAGTATGGAGTCAGCTCGCAACGGGGTTGAAAATTGGTGACCAAGTACGATTTACGTCAAATAACCTGAGGGTTCTAGGAATCGACTGAGGTCCATTATCGCTAGCGATTTAGCTCATTAGCAATAAAAGATGCTGTCTAAGTTACTTTAAAAAATTTGCCAATTGACACTACCCGCTGGACCGTTGTTTAACCCTGAGGCGCAATCTCCTCGCGCTTCCAACAACTCCAAAGGCCAAATCTAGATGAGCATTCGCAGCGGCATTTTGTTGAAACTATCTTTTTCAGTCATCACCACCATCGCCGCACAATGTGCCGTTGCCGCAGATCAGGCGTCCCAACCGATCGTTCTTAAAGCGGCTCACCTGTTCGATGCTGTGGGCGGCAAACTGCTCGACAACGGCGTAATCGTCATCGATGCCAGGAAGATCAAGTCGATGGGCAACCAGGGGCCCCTGCCGCAGAACGCCAGGGTGATCGATCTGGGTGACGCCACTCTGATGCCCGGCTTCATCGATGCGCATGTACATTTGTCCGGTGAGTCTGGGGACGACTGGTACAAGGATTTTTTCGACGGAATCATGCGGTTTCCGGCCGAGCAGGCGCTATATGGCGCGCATTACGCCAAGATCACCTTGGAAGCCGGAGTGACGACTGTGCGTGACGTTGGATCAAGTGACTATATTGCCTTAGGCTTGCGTAATGCGATTCGCGACGGGATGATCCCAGGACCACGCATGTTGGTGTCAAACTATGCCATCGGCTCGACCGGTGGCCATGCCGATCAGGATCCGATTCCGCCGCAGACCATCGCTGTTGCCGGCACCATTAAGGGGATCTGCAATGGCGCCGATCAGTGTCGCGAAGCCGTGCGGTATCAGGTCAAGTACGGTGCCGACGTCATCAAATTCATGCCTTCCGGCGGCGTACTATCGCTTTCCGACCCGGTCGACAACGTACAACTGACACAGGAAGAGATGAACGCCATCGTCTCGGAAGCGCATCGGTGGAACCGCAAAGTCGCTGCACACTGCCACGGCGATACGGCGGCAAAGATGGCAATCATGGCTGGTGTTGATTCCATCGAACACGGATCGTTCCTAAAAGAATCGACTCTGGCCGAGATGAAAAAGAAACATATCTACCTGGTTCCGACCTTGTCGGCTTTGAATGGGTCAGGATTCAAACTGGACAAGTTCCCGCCGGCGATCGCAATGAAAGCCAAGGCCGCCATAGCACAACAAACAATCATGTTTCAGCAGGCACTGAAGGTCGGCACTCCAATCGCGATGGGTACCGATGCTGCAGTGGGTCGGCACGGTCGCAACGGGTTCGAGTTTGAGCTAATGACCAACGCAGGCATGAAGCCGGAACAGGCCTTAATAGCCGGTACAGCCAGCGCGGCGGAGCTGTTGGGGGTGTCCGATCTAACAGGCAGCCTCGTCAGCGGTAAGTTTGCCGACATCATAGCGGTTAGAGGTAACCCGCTCCGTGATATGACTACGACCGCCCGCCCGATCTTCGTGATGAAAGAGGGTCAAATCTATGTTGGTGGGATGTAACACAAGGATATTTTTAAAAATCTTGGAGTCTGTTTTAGCGTCTACCTCGCGCTCTCGAACCGCTAAATCGGAATAATAGACCTTAAATTTCAGCGAGATTGTCTCTCAATCCGTGCATGGCTTTATAGTTATTCAGGTAGCGTGGCTTTGAGGAAAATCACTTATAAATAATTTAATTTATATTTCGATTTTAATTAACCAATCTAATGAGGTTCTTGCAAAACGAAACACCGGAGAGTAATTTTATTGCGAGAAGCGCAAAATAGATGAGAAAGGAGCG
>NZ_JASJXN010000075.1:0-7528 GCF_035018705.1 Undibacterium sp. RTI2.2
TCTTTAAATTTATCCTGTTGCTATTGTCTCATTTGAGGTAAACACTCTGCTTGGCTTTTTATCGTGCAAAGATCTCTCTGTATTTATTTTTAAATATTTACTTCTTGAATATATTCTTGAATTACGTTTTAAGCTTAGATTCTTGACCAAGTCATGAGCTACATTTTTATAATAGCAGCACCCCAAGTAAAGCCACCGCCCACGCCTTCCAGCATCACTGTTTGACCCGGCTTAATGCGACCATCCCGGACTGCCACATCAAGCGCCAACGGAATTGAAGCCGCAGATGTATTGCCGTGCTGAGCCACAGTCACTACAACTTTATCCATCGACATACGCATTTTTTTTGCCGTACTTTGCATGATGCGAATATTTGCCTGATGTGGAACCAGCCAGTCAATTTGAGCTACGTCTAAACCAGCGATCTCCAGCGCTTCATGAGCAACTTTCTCTAACAAAGAAACCGCTAATTTGAAGACAGCCTGACCATCCATATACAAAAAAGCATTACCTGTAATTGCACCTGAATTAACGCTACCTGGCACACACAAAATATTGGCATAGCTGCCATCTGCATGTAACTTGGTAGCCAATACACCAGGCTCAGATGAACGAGACAAAACAACTGCGCCTGCACCATCACCAAACAGCACGCAAGTAGTACGGTCTTGAAAATTTAAAATACGCGAAAATACTTCGGCACCGACTACCAAGACGTTTTTATGCGCACCAGATTTAATCATGCTGTCAGCCATGGCCAACGCATACATAAAGCCACTACATACGGCTTGCACATCGACAGCGGCGGCACCGTTAGTAATACCCAATTTATGTTGCAAAACACAAGCGGTACTCGGAAAGCCACCTAGAAAATCAGGTGTTGATGTCGCCAGAATAATCAAATCAATATCATTGGCTTGCATCTTGGCTGCATCCAAAGCTCGCTTCGATGCTTCAACCGCCAAGTCACTGGAGTTGACATCAGCCGTCGCGTAGTGGCGCGCCGAGATTCCGCTACGTGAAAATATCCACTCGTCTGAAGTCTCTATCCCGGTTAAAGCTAACTGCTCGGTCAGCTGCTGATTACTTACTTTGTTGGGTGGCAGATAGCTGCCCGTGCCGATAATTTTACTGAAAAAAGTCATGCCGTTTTCTGTACCAAAGGTTCATTGATTTCGGGAGATATCGATTCTATAGCAGGCATCAGCTCTGCCATTGATGTCGAAATACGCGACAATACATCATTTTTAGCAGCATCGAACGCACGCTGAATTGCCCATTCGTAGCTATATTTATCTGCACTACCATGACTCTTGAACACCAGGCCGCGAAGCCCTAATAGGCTACCGCCATTATAATTTGACGGGTTCATTGTGCGGGAAATCGACTTCAACGCACTGCGGGCAATCAAGGCACCCAACATATTGAGCGGGCTGCTTTTAAAGGCGTCGGTCAAAGTGGTCTTAACAAAACGCCCCATACCTTCGGCGGCCTTAAGGGTGACGTTACCGACAAATCCGTCACATACAACAATGTCGGTTGTCCCCTTAAAAATGTCGTTACCCTCTACATTGCCATAAAAATTCAGCAAGCCTCTTTCGTGATCAGCGCGTAGCAATTGTGCGGTTTTTTTAACGACATCATTGCCTTTGATGTCCTCTTCACCGACATTCAGCAGACCGATCGTAGGCTTACTTTTACCTTCTAGCGCCGATACCAAAGCAGAGCCCATGATCGCAAATTGATGCAAATGTAGAGGTTCACAATCGACGTTAGCACCAAGATCTAGCATGTAAGTTGGTTTGTTTTTTTGATTCGGCAGCATACTGCAAATTGCCGGCCGATCCACACCCTGCATGGTTTTCAGCACGTAGCGCGAAACTGCCATCAGTGCGCCAGTATTCCCTGCGGAAACACAGGCCTGCGCATGCCCGTCCTTAACCTGATTCAATGCGACCCGCATGGAAGAGTCTTTTTTACGACGCAAGGCAATTTCAATAGGATCATCCATTGTCACTACTTCAGTAGCGTTAACGATGGAGATACGAGGATGATTGAGCGCGCGATTTTTTTTCAGTTCCGCCTGAATATGTGATTCAAGCCCGACTAGAATAAATTCAGCATCTGGCTCACGATTAGCGAAAGATACTGCTGCTGCGACTGTAACTACCGGGCCGTGATCTCCGCCCATGCAGTCAATGGAAATTTTTATTGTCATGTAGTGATACTAAACTTCATTCCGAGGTCGCTATCTTATCAAGATTGAGGTGGTCAAGTCGCACTATTTCAACAAAAAATTTATAAAATTACATCAATTCAACTGATTTAATTTATTCTCACATGGCGAATCGGCCGTGCTTTTAAAAACAGGACTTACGCAAAAACCGCCCTGAGCGCATTGCAATTCCCAGCCATCATAAAAGCACTGCCTTCGTCACTACGTCTTGCCGAGACAATTTTGCGTAAATCCTGAATAAGAATGTAATAAGAATGTAAAAAAAGCGGCGCCAAGTGCAGGACTTGTAACGCCGCTTTTTTTGCCCAAGAAAACGATTACTCGTCGTTCTTAGTTTTCAATACTTTACGACCACGGTAAAAGCCATTTGGGCTGATGTGGTGACGCAGATGCGTTTCGCCAGTTGTTGGCTCGATACCCAATTGCGGAGCAACCAGGAAATCGTGTGAACGGTGCATACCGCGCTTGGATGGTGATTTTTTGTTTTGCTGAACGGCCATGATAACTCCTAATACTTCAAAAAATGTTTCTAAAATTTAACACACTTGCTTGTACGATTTAATAACAAACAAGAATCCCTAACAATACTTCGACCTGAGTGTTTTTTCAGAATAATGCCACTAGGTACGCCCATTTATCTTCTTCAGCACAGCGAATGGCGATGCTTTTTTACTCGCGTCTGCCGCAACTTCTGCAACACTCGCTGCCACTGGAGAATCCAAGGATACATCCGGGCATACTGCATGTTTGGGCGATTGGGGTATTTCTAACAGCGCCTCATCTTCAATCAAATCCATGACATCTAATGTTTTGCTGCCTACTACTACATCAACCTCGTCATTGTTTAATAAAGCCTCTATTTCATCGGCTTTATCTTCATCTTTGGCGAGAATTAATACTGATTCTGAATCTAGCTTAAACGCAAATGGTGTCAAACAACGCTGACACATGACTTGCATTTCTCCACGAACTGACAGAGTCAGCTGCGGGTGGCCGATTTTATCCTTGCCGCCATCCAAAGACCATTGCAACGAACCTTGGTTGTTGGCGATTTCCTCAGAAAGCCGAGGTAAATCTGCAATTAGTACACTGCCTTCACGGTGCTCGTTAAGCTGGCAAAACGAGAAAGCGTCAATCACAAATGCTTGCATAGGATTATTTGAACCCAGAAAACCTGCGATAATAACAGGATTCCCTCTACCAAGTCAAAGCTTAGGCGCAATTATTGTGCTTTAGGTACGGATTAAATACCGATTAACTTCCAATTGAAGTGCCAATCTTTGACTGAGTTCTGATTTTCTTGTCAATTTCATCAAACATGTCCGCCAGCAAACCGACTTTTTATCCGTCCCCTCGCCTGATTCTTGCGTCCAGTTCCGCTTATCGGCGTGAATTATTAAGCCGATTGCAATTACCTTTTGAAGCCGTCGCACCAGAGATTGACGAGCGAGCGGCTGCAGGAGAATCGCCAGAACAAACGGCAATGCGCCTGGCGCAACAAAAAGCAGAGGCAATTAGCAGGTTGTTTGTTGGCGATGCCAATAATACTGGGAATGCTAGGGCAACAGGGGCGTTGATTATAGGCTCAGATCAGGTCGCGACGCTAGATGGCGAGCAAATTGGCAAACCCGGCAATCATGAAAACGCGTTAAGACAATTACAAAAGATGCGCGGACGTAATGTGATATTCCATACAGCCTTGTGCTTGCTGGATACTCGTAAAATGACCGGCGAGAAATTCGCGCTGCAAATTGAGAATGTGCAAACCAAAGTGCAGTTTCGCCAGTTGGATGACGCCGAACTAGACGCTTATCTGCGCATAGAACAGCCCTATGATTGCGCAGGCAGCGCCAAAAATGAAGGGCTAGGGATTGCGATTATTGAACGCATTGACAATAGCGACCCTACGGCGTTAACCGGATTACCACTCATTGCACTCACCAGTATGCTACGTAACGCAGGCGTGAGATTTTTCAACTAAGTTAGCTAACGAGTTAGCAGAGAAGTTAGCAGACACGAGCAAACGCAAGATTAACGTACGCAAGAAAAATCAAAAAAAGGGGAGTATCCCCATCAATATGCCTAACGTCCAGACTTTACCTGGACAACTAACTATAAAACACTCATACCCAACCCAGTATCATCATTAAAATTACAATATGACCGGCACACTTTACTTGATTCCCAATACGCTAGGCTGTGCAGAAGATCAGCAAGCAAGCCTGCTGCAAAGCATCATCCCCGACACCGTTCAGCAGATGACTGCTGGCTTATCGCATTTTGTGGTGGAGAACGCCAAAACTACGCGCGCCTACTTAAAACTGCTCAGCCAGCATCATGCGCTGAACAAACCAGTGCAAGAAATCCAGATGAGCGAACTCAACGTCAATACGCCAGCGCAAGCATTAGAAGGCTTATTAACGCCGCTATTGCAAGGCTACGACGTCGGATTAATTTCAGAAGCAGGCGTCCCGGCGGTGGCTGATCCCGGCGCTAATCTGGTACGACTGGCGCATCAGCGCGGCATCACCGTGCGTCCACTGGTTGGCCCATCGTCGTTGCTGATGGCGTTGATGGCTAGCGGTTTAAACGGACAGAGTTTTGCCTTCCACGGTTATTTACCGACCGACGCGGCGCAACGTGCCAAGCGGATTAAAGAGCTGGAAGATCGCTCACGCAAAGAAAAACAAACACAATTGCTGATTGAAACGCCTTACCGCAATGCCGCAATGCTAGAGGCGCTGGCGACGACCTGCAACCCAAACAGCTTAATTTGCGTCGCAACCGATCTCAGCCTGACTAGCGAAAGCATCATCACAACCAGCGCAGCAGAGTGGAAAGCAAAAATACAAGCAAACAAAGCGCCCGACTTCCATAAAAAGCCCAGCGTGTTCCTGTTCCTCGGGCAATAAAAAAGTACGGTCGATCACAAAATCAGAATATGCGCTAGGATAGTGCCCACTCGCTTTTCAAACCGCGCTCACCAGATCGGGATCGAGCGTTTGAGCAACCCTCACCAGGAGCAGCACATGTTAAATTTTGATTTCTATAACCCTACTCAAATTCTGTTCGGCAAAGGCCGTATTGCCGACTTAGATAAAGTCATTCCCGTCAATGCCAAAGTCTTAGTCTTATATGGTGGTGGCAGCATCAAACAAAATGGCGTTTTTGATGAAGTCATGACAGCGCTCGGCAACCGTAGCGTGACAGAATTCAGTGGCATTGAGCCAAATCCTAGCTACGAAACTTTGATGCAGGCAGTCGAGTCGGTCAAGAAAAACGGTATTGATTTTCTGCTCGCTGTTGGCGGTGGCTCCGTGATTGACGGTGCTAAATTTGTCGCAGCTGCCGCTTTATTTGAAGGCGATGATCCTTGGGCAATTTTAGAAAAGCGTGGCAGCAATATCACGCAAGCCCTGCCTTTCGGTAGTGTGCTGACATTACCCGCTACCGGGTCAGAAATGAACAGCGGCTCAGTTGTCACCCGCAAATCAATCAAAGCCAAAATGGCATTCTCCAGCCGTCATTGCTTCCCCAAATTTTCTGTCCTCGATCCGACCAAAACCTTTACCTTGCCTATCCGCCAGGTCGGCAATGGCGCAGTCGATGCTTATGTGCATGTCATGGAACAATACATGACTTACCCGGTCAATTCACCAGTCCAGGATCGCTTCGCCGAAGGGATTTTAAAAACGCTGATCGAAGAAGGACCAAAAGCACTGGTCAACCCAGAAGACTATGATGTCCGCGCCAATCTGATGTGGTGTGCCACCATGGCCTTGAATGGCGTAATCGCCACCGGCGTACCGCAAGACTGGGCAACCCACATGATCGGCCACGAACTCACAGCGCTACACGGCTTAGACCATGCACAGACATTAGCAATCGTATTGCCTAGCATGCTGCGTATTCGTAAAGAAGCCAAACGGGCAAAACTGCTGCAATACGCCGAGCGTGTCTGGGATCTGCGTGAAGGTAGTGAAGAAAGTCGTATCGAAGCTGCCATCAGCCGCACGCAAGACTTCTTTGAGCAAATGGGTGTCAAGACACGTCTTGGCGACTACGCACTGAAAGATGAGAACATTGCACCGATTCTGGCTGCGCTAGAAACACATAAGATGGTAGCGCTAGGTGAAAAACGGGATGTGACTTTGGATATCAGCCGCAAGGTGCTGGAACTAAGTCTGTAATCTTTCATCGGCAAGAATCCAGGGAAGTTTATTGATTAATTGATTGATTTATGAACACCTCTGGATTCCCGCTGAAGACTCGTAGGAACGCCCCGCATAGTTTTAGAATTTATTAAACCATCAATTCCGCCGACGGATTACCGTTCAAAATCAGATTCATCAAGTCTTTAACAGAGCGAATCGTCCTACCAAACGGTAGCTCCTCCGACCCTCTGAAAAATAATCCCCGCCCGACATCACCCTGCAATGCAAACGCCAGTTGCGTGTCGATGCAGAACTGACCTGATTTCGCAATCCCATCGCGCAATCCACATTGTTGCAAGCAATCGAAACCGACTGTGCATTCCTTCTGCCCCGCCTTGTCTTGCAGCTTGCTCTCTTTATCCAGATAATTTGCCAGCCAAGGTGTACGGACTGCTCTCGCTGGCAAGCCCGCTACGCTCATAAACGTCACGATATCTTCTGGCTTTGCATCTGCTAATACTTTTTTAAAAAACGGATGCGCGTCGCCCTCCTTCGTCACCGCAAATGGCGTGCCGAGCTGTACCGCATTGGCTCCCAAGCCCATCATGCTCACCATTTTTTGGTGGCTATTAATCCCGCCAGCAACGATTAAAGGGATATGTTCACTTTCTAATTGCAAGTCTTTAAATAAGGCCAAAGTCTGCTCCAATACGACCGCATAGCCATACTGGGAATTGTTCACATCGTGTAATTGCGCTGCGCCTAAATGACCGGCTGCAAATTGGGGACTTTCTATAATGATGGCATCGGGCAGACGATTTTTTCGCATCCATCTTTTAAGCACGACAGCAATGCCACGCGCATCAGACAAAATCGGTATCAGCGCAAGCTTACTAAAGTCGCTAGTCAGATCAGGCAAGTCGAGCGGCAAGCCAGCACCAACGACGATCGCGTCAGCACCACTGATGCATGCCTGCCTGACATAAGCGGCGTATTGCGACACTGCACGCATGATATTTACAGCCACCATGCCATTACCGTTGGAGAGTTGTGTTGCCAGCGTTGTCAAACAGCGTTCAATATTTACCACCTGTCAGCGTCCAAATTTTTCCACTTTATCGGCTTGTTCAGAACGATT
>NZ_JASJXN010000076.1:0-7253 GCF_035018705.1 Undibacterium sp. RTI2.2
TTTCTTCTACTATACAACTTCGTAATAATTGCCTGGTCGATCCAGCCAGAAATATCTGTCTCCCACCAAATATTTAAATAATATGCAGAATTCTTTTATGGTCAATCGCTATCCATATATCCGAGTAAATCAGTTTAGCTCGTACGAGAGAGGAGCCTCTTTGATTGTTTCTCTATTAATGTTGATCGTTGTTTTAGTACTTGGAGTTTCTTTGGCAAACATGTCTTTGCAAGGAGAAAAATCTTCTCGCAGTGATCGAGACAGACAAGTTGCTTTGTCTGCAGCAGAAGCCGCCGTAAAAGACGCAGAGCTTGATATTGACCCGCAAGGTACTCCCTCAGCAAATTCACGAGGAGCAACATTTGACCCCACATCAAATATTGCATTTGTTGCTGGTTGTGGTTCAGGAACTGGCAATATAACTCAAGGTTTGTGCGCGCCTGCTGTTGTTGGTACAGGTAAACCAATTTGGCAGACCGTAAATCTAGCAGATGATAGTTCTAATGGTATATCTGTTGCATATGGAACATTCACGGGGCAAACCATGGTTTTAAGTAAGGCGTCATTTCCTGTCAAGGTACCCAGATATATTATTGAGGCAGTTCCAGACATCATCCCACCTGGTGTTGCTGATGCCGGACAAGCTGAATACGCTAACGATGCAAAAAGTGGTAAAAAATTTCTTTACCGCATTACCGCAATTGGGTTTGGCGCTAATTTGACTACGCAAGTTGTTTTGCAATCCTTTTATCGTAAAGCAATTAACTAACTGGGCATGTCAAATATATACGCAATATGGAGTGGAAAAAAATGAAATCATTATTAAAGAACGTGCTATTTGGAACGCTAATACTTAGCCACTTACAGGCCTTTGCAGGTGTCCCTACCGTGGCCTTAGCTAATATTCCTCTTTACGCAGGCGGGGGGACTTTACACCCTAATTTGTTGCTTGATTTATCGGTAGAGTTTCCTACCGTGAAGGCTGCATACACCAACTCTAATGACTACAATAAAGCAGTCGAGTATTTAGGTTATTTTAATGCTAAGAAATGTTATGTAAATGGTAGCCAAAAACTTTTTTTACTGGATCAGAACAAAAAAGCCTTAAACAGAACTGTTTGGGTGTCAGATCAGACTAATGGTTATTTCTCAGTCTCTCGAGATGCCGATGCAAACCACGAATGCCCTGCTAATGGTGGTTTTTTTAGCGGTAATTTTATGAACTGGGCCGCTTCCTCGTCGATTGATATGTTGAGGTTAGCATTGACAGGGGGCGATCGTATTGTAGACTCCACAACGCAGACAGTATTACAACGAGCTTACCTATATCCAGGTATTTATAATTCTGGTAATTTCCAAAAGAAATATATAGACGGCTCTGGCAATATGAGCGCACCGTCTGCAGTCACTCCATTTTCTTCCGCGACTATTTATATTTTAAATTGCGATAACAAAATTGTTTTTAGTGATGTCAGTGCGAGCGGTGGGTGCGGAACTAAACGTACTTTACCAAATAATGATTGGACTAAAGATAATCAACTTGATGTGACTACTGATCGCGTCCTTGGTGAATATTTAGCTAGAGTGCAAGTTTGTGACACAGCTGAGGCCACCGCACGTACTGATTTGTGCCAACAATATCCAAATGGCAGTTATAAGCCGGTAGGTCAAATGCAGAGAAATCAAAATACGGTACGTTTCGGTGCTTTTGGCTACCTAATGGATAATTCTGAGTCGCGGTATGGTGGTGTCTTACGTGCGCCGCTTAAATATGTCGGTAGCAAACAATATCGTGCCGTAAATTCGTTTGTTGAGGAGACTAATGATAGGCCTGAATGGGATGCCAATACAGGCATATTTGGTGCGAATCCAGAAAATGATGCTTTAGGAGCTAGTGGTGTAATTAATTACCTTAATCAGTTTGGCAGAACGGATCCCTCTGCTCCAGGCACGTATAAAACTTACGATCCTATTAGCGAACTGTATTACGAAAGTATTCGTTATTTGCAAGGTAAACAGCCTACTCCTGATGCTTACTCCGGTATGACCGATGCGATGAAAAATAAATTTCCTGTGATTACTACTTGGACGGATCCTATAGAAGCATCGTGTCAAAAAAATTATATTATTACTATTGGTGACGTTAACACATGGGACGATTTATATATACCTGGTAACACCAGAACAAATTCCTATCGGAATGCTCGTTCTGCGGATACTGCTGATGCAACATGGCCTGCTTTTAACGTTATGAATCAAACAAGTACTGTTGCTGCAATGGAATCTACAACGACTTACGGTAATTCGGCGCCAAATAGTTCTTTATCTAATTTGGCAAATGCCAATACAGGTGTTGGTAACGCTACTTTTTATGTCGCTGGTACTGCTTATTGGGCACACACAAATGACATTCGTTTTGATAAGCGCGTTCGCGTAACAAGTTTTTCGATCGACGTTGATGAGGGTGGTAATGGCACATTAGATAGCAGTCCACGTGGTGTAAAGCCACGTCAATCGTCATTATATTTGGCAGCCAAATACGGTAGTTTTGATGATAAAAATGTGGATGCTAATCCCTTTAAAACATTTGATACTGATAATAAGACTGTTATTACCAACAATACAGAATGGACGGGTACTGCTACCGGAACTGATCCATCAAATTATTTTTTAGCGAGTAATCCTAAGCAAATGATTACTGCAATTAATAATATATTTGCGACTCTATCAAGCAACGCAGGTACTCTTTCTGGTGTGGGCATTTCATCAACGAGTAATAAAGATAATCCTTATGTTTATGAGCCCGGTTTTGATGGTAACCGTTGGTCTGGTCATTTATTTAAAAAATCTGCGACGGCTGCCGCAACAGATTTACCTGTTTGGGATGCAGGTTTAATTTTAAGTGGTGATCCAACTAATAATGTTGCCGCGACGGCACCCGCCAGCAGAAAAATTTATACATCTAAAGTTGCCGCTGACGGCTCTTTATCTACTGTTGAATTTAGCTGGGGTAGCAATGGCACTAATTTTAGTACGGCTAACCAAATAGCCTTAAACACCAACCCTCATACTAACGTCGTGGACAATCGCGCTAGCGATAGGATCGATTTTTTAAGGGGTGTAAGGACCTTAGAGCTAGGAAAAGTAGATCCAGTAACTAAAATTGATCCTGGTATTTTTCGTACACGCAATGATAAGACAGGGGCTTTTGGTGACATCGTAAATAGTGCACCACTATTTTATGGTGTTCCCGCACAAAATATTTCAGATGCTGGTTACAGCACGTTTTATGCAAATAATGCATCTAGACAAAAAGCAGTATATGTCGGTGCAAATGACGGTATGTTGCACGCTTTTAATGCCGATGATGGAACTGAATTGTTTGCTTATATTCCTAACATACTGATCCCCAAGCTTAATCAACTGACAGATCCTTATTATCAACATACTGCGTATGTTGATGGGAAAATGACGATAAGAGAGGCGCAGGTCAGCGGTAGTTGGAAAACAGTACTTGTATCTGGCATGGGATCCGGTGCAAAAGGTGTCTTTACGCTTGACGTTACAAATCCGACTAATTTTGTTGGTAATGGCGGCGCGTTATGGGAATTTTCTGACGCAAACGATCCAGATATGGGTTACATCTTAAATCCGCCAGTAATAGGCAAGTTTCTTACGGGAACATCCGGTACAACGCCCATATATGGTAACTTTGTCGTCGTATCCAGTGGATATAATAATTATGATCCCAATTCTACTGCTACTACCGCAGGGGCAGGGGCTCTGTTCATTTTATCTCTCGATAAAAAGCCTGGAGACCCTTGGGTCAAAGGAAGTAATTATTTTAAATTATCTACTCCTATTAGCGATTCTACTAAAGCAAATGGGCTTGCTACTCCAACGATTGTTCTTGATTCAAATGGTGCAGTTCAATATGCTTATGCTGGTGATTTACAAGGTAATTTATGGCGTTTTGATTTTACCTTAGGCAATATATCTGTTGCTAAGTCACCAACAAAGTCAGTTTTTACGGCAATAACTCCAGTTACTAATAAACCACAGCCTATTACCGTTCAACCGAGGGTGATTTTTGCTCCTGGTGGCGGATATATTGTTTATTTTGGTACAGGTAAGTATCTGGAAAGTTATGACACGCTCCCTGCAAACTATGATGTTAGTTCATATTATGCAATTTTTGATACAACTGCCGATGCTGACAGGGTAACGAGTCGAGCACAGTTGGAGCCTCGCACGCTAAATGTTTCAGGTGGAGGATTTACTCTTACCGGAAATAGTTTTACCTACGGCACGGTGTCACCGTCAAAAAAGGGTTGGTACTTTGACTTTAATAATTCTAGTACTACGGGAGAAAGAATTATTACAACGACAGCGATTGCTGGAACTACTCTTTATTTCAATTCTTTAATTTTGAGTTCTGATCCTTGTAGTAGTGGAACTGGTCGTAAGTATCAATTGGATTCACTTACTGGTTTAACGGGTGTTGATTCTAGTGGAAATGCGATTGTTACTGGAACATTGTCAACTATCGGTTTACCTACATCCCCTCTGGTAATAATCACTAGTACAACAGTAACTGATAGAAATAGCGTAGGCTCTCGAAGAATAGTGACAAAAAATAATATCCGTACATCAGGCACTGGTGGGGCAAGTGGTTCTAGCGAAAATGCTACGGCTCAAGATACGATACAGCGTGGTGGGCGTATTAGTTGGCGTGAATTGCAAAATTGGCAAGAACTTCAAAAAGAAGCTAATAAATAATTGGATTTGTTATGAAAAAAAATAATTCAAAAGGTTTCACTTTGATCGAAATGATGATTACAGTTGCTATCATGGCTATTCTTTGTGCGATTGCTTATTCAAGTTATACGTCGAGCGTCGTCAAAGCCAGGCGCTCAGAGGCAAAGACTGCCCTTTTAAAGCGTATGCAACAGGAGGAACAATTTTATACCCAAAATTCAACGTATATTGTGTTTTCAAAAGCGTCAACAAATGCTAATCAGTTAAAATTTAGTTGGTTCAGTGGAGACGCGGCTACAAGTAGTTTGTATGAATTACAAGCGACTGCATGCACGGGTGATGTCATACAAAGTTGTGTTTTACTTACCGCCACCCCTGGCACTAGTAACGTTAACTCGAGCTTTAAAGATCCTATATGCGGGAACTTTACATTGACTAGCACTGGAGTAAAAGCCTACACGGGTACCGGTACAAAAGATACTTGCTGGTAAATATATGAAAACCAAATTTATCCTGCGACCCCCAACTCAAGGTTTTAGTCTGGTGGAGTTAATGGTTACGATATCCGTAGCCGCTATACTTTTAGCTATTGGTGCCCCTAGTTTTTCCAGTTTCATTAACAATCAAAAATTAGTTTCGACCGCTAGTGAGTTTTATGCAGCAATTAATATGACGCGATCTGAAGCTATCAAGCGCGGTAGCAGGGTAGATATGGTGCCAAATGACGGGGCTAATTGGAGTTCAGGATGGACGGTATTTATTGATGCAAATAGCAATCAAATTGTGGATCCAGGAGAAACTATTATTTTTTTTCATGAGGCTTCTGCAAATATAATTACTATCGCAAGTACATTTGTTGCACCATATATCTCATATACGGGTAATGGGCGCACGCGAACAAATGCTAGTAGCCAAACACCTAATCCGGGTACTGTATCGTTTACATCGGGAAGTACTGTTAGGATAGTAATTATCAATTTTCTCGGGCGTTCACAAATTTGTGATCCGAGCAAGTCGGTTTGTACTGCAAGTTAGGTATATTGCATGTTGGCGCGCACTCAATATTGACCAGCGGGGTGCGGCGTAAAACTTGGACTGGTTTATGGCATAAATCCGAGACTTTCTCGGTATTCGATGGGACTAAGTGATCTAAGGGATATCTTAATTCGCTTTTCGTTATACCAGTGAATCCCTCGTGGGCCGCGTTATCCGGTGAACACCCTTTGTGTGACATCGATCGAATCAACTTAGTCGTCCCTGGAATAAACCTCAGCATCAAGCAGGAAGCGGTTTACAAGACGAATAAGAACCTATAAATTCACTAGGAATTGCAAATAACTGTGCGAAATCTGGTGAATTGATGACTCCCAATCAGTCATTTTGTACTTTATAAAAATTTATTTAGAAAATAGATCCATGCTATATAAGCAAGCATAATCTTTTCCCTCAGCAGAGATAAGCGTTAAAGTTTCATTCGTGGATTTCTCATATCTAGTTTCAAATATATCATTCCGCTCTGGATGTCCTTTTGAATGAAACTTCCAACCAGCTTTTTCAAGATCTGTCCTAATTTGATTGACATCGATACACAGACTATCTGGACGAGATTGTATGTATCCAAAGGGTGAATGCTTCCAAGAAAACTTAAAATATTTAGTTATCGACTTTTCTACATCCATTGATAGAGCAAAATACCAATCACGGCCATCAAGGGCCTCAATAACGGTTGGATTTAACTCAGTGCGAGAATTTATTGTCCCGATAGCCTGAACCATTTTTATTCCCCACATTTTTTCAACGTTTTCTCTAGATCCACTCTCAGGGAATTTCGCTGCAATTGTCAGCAAATTTGCCCATAGTTCTTGGGCAGTAAATGGGTATGGAGCATGAAATTTTGTATCCATTGACTCTTCTTTCGTGTGCGTTGATTTACCAGCGCTCAAATCTCCTTGCGACTTCGCCGTGATTGGCAGAGCACATAGGAGAATAGGTAGCATAATCTCAAAGACGTTTTTTAACTTCATGTACACGAATCTCCGCCGTTTTATCTCTATAAATTATTTATAAAATAATATTAAATCTATTTAACGATGTAACTAAACCTTACTAAATTTACAAAATCCAGTGAATGTATCAAATCACTTTCTTTTCATATGTAAGTTTTTGTAAGGTTTCTTTATTTTGGCTTGGGCATTATTTTTATTGCAACTTAGTTCTTTATTGTTATGATTTTTATGATCTAAATAGGTTGGTAGACTGATAATAGAAGTTATTCTTTTTATGTAGGTTACCTCACTATACTTTTGCTACTAATTCAGCAAAACTTATCTGGGCAGTTCCGGTAATTTCTTTCTAAGTGCGTAAAGCATCATCCACAGTCAATTCATTGGTCTGGGTGAGATGACATAAGTGCGCGATAATTTTCGTGATGCAATGCCGGGTGCTTATTTGGCTGGTTATGAAATGCCAGCAGATGCGATGCTCACGCATCCTTG
>NZ_JASJXN010000077.1:0-7236 GCF_035018705.1 Undibacterium sp. RTI2.2
TCGTCGCCTTCTACAACAACGTCCGATTGCACTCCACATTGGGAAATCTGCCTCCCAATGCTTATGAACAAAAAAATTGCAGATCAAAAACAACCTATCTTGGTGTCTGAAAATACTTGACCACTACAAATGCTAACTCATCAACTTATAATAAGCACTTTATGAGGGCGTTTCGATGGCGACAAAGATTGCTTTAAAACTGCGTCTGTTATGCGATGATGAAATCGCAATGGGGCCGGGCAAAGCCGACCTGCTTGAGGCAATAGGACAAAATGGCTCTATCAGTGCAGCAGCCCGCACCATGAATATGTCCTATCGACGAGCCTGGATGCTGGTTGATGTGATGAATAGAAATTTTCGTGAACCGTTAGTACACAGTTCCGTAGGCGGTTCTCAAGGTGGCGGCGCTCAACTAACCGAGGCAGGTGCCAGAGTTTTAGTAAACTTCCGTGCGATGGAGGCCGCAGCAACTGTCGCTGCAGAAAAACACTTATTGCGCTTGGCAAAGGAAATGCATTTGGAGTCTGATCAATAAGTATCACCATCAGTCCTTACTCTAATCTACGGGGCAAGCCCTGTACGTTCTTTTAGTTCGCTATATATACATGTATATTACGATACTTGATTGATTATGCGGGAGCTCCCATGCAAGCCAGAAAGTTCACACAACTCTTGTCGTTCATCGTCGCAATAGCGGTATCCAGTGCTGCTGGCGCAGGCGAAATAACGGTTTCAGCCGCTGCCAGCCTGACCAATGCGTTTAAGGAAATCGCACAAAACTATCAGGCGCAATATCCTGATGCAAAGGTGTTGTTAAACTTTGGGGCCTCTGGCGCATTACTTCAACAAATTGCGAAAGGAGCACCCGTTGATGTCTTTGCCTCCGCCGATCAGGAGACAATGGATACTGCAGAAAAACAAGGTTTAGTGGTAGCCAATGAGCGCCGTGATTTTGTAGGCAACACCTTAGTTCTCATTTTGCCACTGGATAGCAAAGTAAGTATTAAACGCCTGAATGATCTGAATCAGGCAGGGATTAAGCGTATTGCGATTGGTGCTCCGGCAAGCGTGCCAGTCGGACGATATACCATGCAGGCATTAGAAGCAGCTAAGCTTTGGCCAGCACTTGAAAGCAAAACCATTAATACTCAAAACGTCCGCCAATCACTCGATTATGTAGCTCGCGGGGAAGTTGATGCAGGCTTTGTCTATGCGACCGATGCTGCCATTATGAAAGATAAAGTCAAAGTCGTGATGGAAGTCCCCTTGACAATGTCAATCAGTTATCCGGTTGCAAAATTGAAAGACTCCGCACACATCGAAGAGGCCAAGCGTTTTATAGGCTTTCTCTTTTTGCCGCAAAGTCAGGCTGTCTTGAGTCAGTATGGCTTTCAAAAACCTTAGTTCCCAGGTTTAACTTAACGTATAGATTCAGCATGGATTCAGCATGGACCGCACTACTGTTGTCGTTAAAAGTCGCTGGATGGGCAACAGCAATTAACTTGGTGACTGGCATTGCTGTCGGGTATCTGCTGGCACGTATGCGCTTCTTCGGCCGCGACTTGCTGGATACTTTACTCACTCTTCCTATGGTTATGCCGCCAACTGTTCTCGGTTATTACTTGCTAGTAGTCATGGGGCGTCGCAGTTGGCTGGGTGAGTGGCTACACAGTACGTTTGGCATTAACCTGATTTTTACCTGGCAAGGCGCAGTTATCGCCTCATCTATCGTCGCATTCCCTTTAGTATTCAAACCTGCACGAGCTGCGTTTGAAGCGGTTGATGGACAACTCGAACAAGCAGCGCGAGTCTTAGGCATATCGGAAACTGCAATCTTCTTTCGGGTGACACTACCTCTGGCGTGGCGTGGAATATTAGCGGGTGTGCTTTTAGCATTCGCCCGAGCCTTGGGCGAATTTGGCGCAACTTTAATGGTGGCTGGCAGCATACCTGGCAAAACACAAACCTTGTCGATTGCAGTGTATGAAGCAGTGCAGGCCGGGCAAGACGACGTAGCGAATACATTGGTATTAATGACTTCAGCAGTATGTATTGCCGTACTTCTGCTGGCAGGACGATTGGCTCCAGGCCGTATTGCCAACCGGCCTTAACCGGATAGGAATTGCAGATGTACTTTGATTTTCACATACAAAAAATATTCTCTTCAGGTGATCGCAGATTTGAACTAGATATTCAATGCACGTCATCATGTCAGCGTATCGTGATTCTGGGCGGATCAGGTGCAGGAAAAAGTCTGACCTTAAAAGCGATCGCCGGATTAATTAAGCCAGATTACGGATATATTCGACTAGGTAGCAAGACTCTATTTGACAAAAAAGATCGTATTAATCTGGCTCCACAGATACGTCATCTTGCCTATTTGTTTCAAGACTACGCTTTGTTTCCCCATCTAAACGTCAGACAAAATATTACGTTTGGCTTATTCCACGGCTGGCTTAACCCGCACGAAAACATACGGGACAGTAAGGTGGATTATTGGCTTGATGCATTCCAGTTGACTGCAGTTGCAAATCAGTTTCCAAGCCAGCTATCTGGAGGGCAAAAACAAAGAACGGCGTTGGCTCGTGCGCTTATATCAGAACCAAAAGCGTTACTGCTCGATGAGCCTTTTGCAGCACTTGATCCCCGCCTGCGCATGACTATGCGAAAAGAATTAGATATTTTGCAGCAATCATTGCAAGTACCTATGATCTTGATCACACACGATATGGAAGATGCAAAAGTATTCGGTGACCACATTCTGTATCTGACCGACGGGAAAATACGGACGGTTACCGCATCAGATAATATGACAGAGTTCGATTTTGGGTCCGCTCAATATAATTAAAAGGAGTGCGCATGCGTCAGCTGCCCATCAGACTAACGGTGGCGGAGACGCTTCTCCTGCACTGGATATCGGTCGCATCAACCAGAATCAGGTATCCGTTGTCTGTGCCGCTAGATTCAAGTGGCGCAAGGATTCAGCACGATAATTGGTTTGCCGGTGAATCACTGCACCATAGCTGGCGTTTTTTAAATCTTTTCAGTGGACTACAAAGCATCTGCCGTACTTTTAGCTTTAATCCAAAAAAGTCGTGAAGTATCAATCCCCCAGTATTGGCAAGCCATTCGTTGAGGTAAGTAGAGTGGCTGGATTAAGGCAATCTTTTGTGATTGAGACAATCTTGCTAACATTGGTTTAAGCAACTGCGTCGATCCGATGCCGGACTGCTGTGATAAGAGCTCAATTAAATTAGACCGCGGCCAACCGCCATTCGGTAATTCATGCTCCAAACTCTCAAAACCTGTCGTCATGGTCTAGGGTCGACATAAGCCGTTTCATTGGCGCGCCAGACGTCCGGAAGCAACAAGGGAGACTAGCTCGCTTGCTGTTCTATGGATGGATTGGCTTGAGACATGATGATCTTTGGACTGGTTGGAGCAAAAACCACTCAATTAATACTTTATATACATTCGGTATATTTCAACCATTTTGGATATGCACTGATTTTAAAAATAAGGTGATCTCGCGTTCAAATGAGGTGAGTGTTGGCGCCGACCGGAAATTACATCTCTTTGGCGTTCAGAATGTCGGTTCAATCAATTTTGAAATGCATCCGACTACATGGGTGCTATATTCATCGAGGTTAATTCGACGATACTGGCTAAAGAGACATTGCCTCCCGCTTCGCCATCAGTGTGCGCCAGCGTAGCAAATGGGGGTATTGGTCATCAGGCTTGATCTTCACAACACGGGCGAAATCGACAGTAACTACCGCAGTAATGTCGACGATACTGAATCGGTCTGTCGCAATATGCTCCCGATTTGCCAGATGATCATTCAAAGTAACGAAGAATTGCTGTACCCGCGCCAGACCTCTTTGGGCGAGTTCTGGAATCTGCTGGTAGTCCACTGGTCCTGGCAAAGCGCGTTGCTTCATCGAAGGGGAGCTATTCCGCATTGCTTCTGCAATTGCCAGCAATCCTTCAAATTCAACACGCCAGTTCCAACTCGCAATCTCGGCTTTTTCTTCCGGGGTTATTCCGAGCAACGGTGGCTCTGGATACTTTGCTTCAAGAAAAGCTGTGATCGCTGCATTGTCAGTCAATACCATTCCGCTCTCCGTTTTTAACGCAGGAACCGTAGAGAGTGGATTAATCTGTCGGTATGCCTCACTGAGTTGCTCTCCGCTCCTTAAATCAACCTGAACCGTTTCGTAGACTACCTTCTTCTCTGCAAGGAGGATTCGCGCGCGACGTGGGCTGGGGGCAGTACTGCAATCATAAAAAGTCATCATGGGTTGATGTTCCATTCAGAGGTGTATCACTGATCAGACAGGTTTAAATAATTTGTCTTGCGTTTTTGTATCGAAATCACTCGCATCGTGTCGCTCATGCAGTTGACTTGCCGGATCACCAAAAACACGATTCACCATACGTCCACGTCTTACAGCAGGCCGTTGTGCAATCTGATTAGTCCATCGCAGCACATGAGTATATTCCTGGACCTGCAAGAATTCTCCTGACTCGTACAACTGTCCTTTGGCCAATGCACCGTACCATGGCCAAATCGCCATGTCGGCAATAGTATATTCATCGCCGGCAACAAATTGACTTTCGGCGAGCCGGCGGTCAAGAACGTCCATCTGTCTTTTAACCTCCATGGCATAGCGGTTAATTGCATATTCGATCTTCTCAGGCGCATAAGCATAGAAATGCCCAAAGCCACCGCCAAGAAATGGAGCACTCCCCACCTGCCAGAACAACCATGAAAGACACTCCGCTCGGTCGGCGGCGCCCTCAGGAAAGAAGGCGCCAAATTTCTCGGCCAGATAAATCATGATTGCACCGGACTCGAAAATTCGGATTGGACTTGAATTAGTGCGATCCACCAGAACAGGAATTTTTGAATTCGGATTGATATCGGTGAATCCACTACTGAATTGCTCGCCCTCACTGATATTGATCAACCAGGCGTCGTACTCTGCGCCTACAAATCCGGCGGCTAGCAGCTCTTCAAGCAGCACTGTAACCTTGACACCATTGGGTGTTCCAAGCGAATAAAGCTGCAACGGATGACGACCTACCGGTAGCTCGCGGGTATGAGTCGAGCCTGCGGTCGGGCGGTTAATATTCGCAAATCGTCCTGTTTGCTGGGTATTAGGAGTCCATATTTTGGGAGGTGTGTAATTCGACGAGTTATTCATTGGACACATAACCTTAAATTGATAATTTCAAATTTGCCAAGGTCAACTATACCTCACATGGGCAAGACAATCGCATCAGCATTTTGGCATCTCACTGAGTCGATTTGATTCCAAGCAAGTGCACTATTTCTCCGCAATGCATACGGGTTCGAAAGTTGGTGATATCTTGGGAAGGGCGTTATCCGAATGTTTCTGCTGAGCCGGCGACAGGCAAGTGCCCAGTTTTGACTAAGATAGTGCATCCCTCCTCACTAAAAGGACTGTGCATACTCAAATGCGGACTGCGTATCCATGTACCAGCCGGATATTTTCCAAACTCGTCCTCAAAGGTACCGGCTAATACATAGATTTCTTCACCACCATAGTGTCGGTGTTGACTGAAACGCGTCCCTGGCGCCCATCGTACTAGGGCCGTATGTTGAGTATTGAACTCTGACAGCGGCATCACTGACAAACCCGGCACAAGTCCTGGAGACCATCCCTCACTAGCCGTATCAACTATGGTACGTTGGCTATCGTCCGGATCAAGATGGCGCAATTTGACGAACAATGTACATCCCGTCACAGAGCTTGGCGCATGTGAAGATCCAGGGGGATTTTTAATATAAGTCCCCGGACCGTAGCTTCCTGATTCATCGCAAAGTACCCCATCCAGAACAAGGATTTCCTCACCCAAATCATGTTGATGGGTCTTAAAAATAGAACCCGGCTGATAACGCACGATCGATGTAGCTCTTGCGATTTCCTCTCCGTCACGTTCTAGTAATTGGCGTTGAATGCCTTTGATTGGTGAATCGACCCAATGTAATATTGAGGGATCGATCACAATCCGTTTAGATAAGTCTGAATTGTGTCTCATCACTTTTATTTTGTTATTAGTTGGAGGGTAAAGTAAAAAACCGCAAATGTTTTCTCAACCGATACTTTATTCTATCCATTGACTTCAATTTGACAGATGGCAGTCGTATCGGTTTTTGCCATAGGTTCTGTGCCACCCCGAATGCAATAGTCCATGCGGTCTGCCAGGCGAGTAATGCTTCAGTCCTCATTATAGGATCAAGCACCTGCCAGGTTATAAAGCTGGAGACATATAATCCGTCAATTCATGCCATTGAATATCGCCGATCAATTATGATGAGCAGCGCGTCCCCATACCCATGCAATCTCGCTCGTTTATGCGAAGTGTCGAATGGTCTGTTACAACATAATTGAGCTATTTTGTACAAATCCATACTGCATATTAGGCGCTATGGATATTTAAATCTTTTTTGGCAAAGACCTAAAAAAGTACACGGCGCATATTCACCGCGTACATTCGACACAACTTGAAATAATCATCATCCGATTGAGTTATTGCGCAATCAAAGCCTGAGCACGAACTTCACCACCGGGATTAGCCGCAGTATGTAAATTGACGTACCACTTGCCCGCTAACAAATCGGCTGCTTGTGCTGGAGTCAATGTTGCAGAGCCTTTGATTGGACTATCAGTGCTACCGGTGAAACCCAGTGCCACACCAGCATTTTGTCCGGCAATTGCAGGTCCATGAAAATGCCCTGCTTTCACTGGGCCAGTCAGCCCAGAATAGGACACAGTCCAGTTGAGAACATTTGTTTGCTTGTTAAACGTCGCCGCCAGCAAACCCGTTCCGGTACTCGAATTTGATGGCGTCTCGGCAGATGCTGTTAATTTTCCGTTGATCGCAACCTCGTTCGACATCATTGGATTTGAGCTACAACCAGTCATAGCGGCGGCCCATGTGAACAAACTTGCGATAATCACTTTACGAACTCGTCTCATTATTGTCTCCAGATTGATATGAAATATGTTTCAACAGCCATTACGACATCGCTGACTGAAACGTCAATGTACTCCGATATCGCCACTTAGAGCGTATACATCAGCGGGACAGTACAACCAAATTGTATTTGGCTAA
Organism: Undibacterium sp. RTI2.2; assembly: GCF_035018705.1. Lineage (NCBI taxonomy): Bacteria > Pseudomonadati > Pseudomonadota > Betaproteobacteria > Burkholderiales > Oxalobacteraceae > Undibacterium > Undibacterium sp. RTI2.2. The sequence continues at coordinate 7,144 of NZ_JASJXN010000077.1, forward strand.
TAACTATTTTTTGTATGATGAGGTTCTTGCAAAACGAAACACCGGAGAGTAATTTTATTGCGAGAAGCGCAAAATAGATGAGAAAGGAGCGGC
>NZ_JASJXN010000078.1:0-7223 GCF_035018705.1 Undibacterium sp. RTI2.2
CTTTAAGAGTTTTTTAAAACGCACAAAATCTAAGCAAGCCAAAAAAAAATTATCAAAATAGATAAAGAAAAGGCTGTTGTTTTTTTGCGTTACTCAAGAGTGACTTCATTGACAGCAATCTGACAGAAATGGTTCCATGCAGTATCAAGCTTTTTTGATACTTTGTGATACTTTAATTTACACCTATCGAAGAGCTTGGGTTTGTTTGCAAACCTAAACAAGAAAAAATTCTGTTTCTGTTAGATAGTCGCCATACCAATTTAGGGAGTTACATAATGATAAAAGAAAAAATTCTGTCTCGATCAGTCAGAATGATATTTTCCGGCGGCGTAGCAATGAGCTTAGGCTTGTTGGCTCAGCCCGCATTCTCACAAGAAGATGCAGCACCGCAACGCGTAGAAATTACTGGTTCTTCGATTAAGCGTATTGCCGTTGAAGGCGCATTGCCAGTTCAAACTTTGTCTAAAGCACAAATCGAACAAAGCGGTGCAACAACAGTTGCTGATTTGGTTGCTTCGTTGCCATCTATGCAAGGTTTTTTGACTTCTTCTGCTTCTATTAATGGTGGTGGCGGTGGTGTTCAGACTGCTTCTATTCATGCAATCGGCACAAGCTACACTTTGGTATTGCTTGATGGTCACCGTGTAGCGCCATACGGCACGGGTTCTGCAGTCAATTTGGCAAGTATCCCTTTGTCTGCAGTCGAACGCGTCGAGATTTTGACTGATGGTGCTTCTGCGCTGTATGGTTCTGATGCTATCGCTGGTGTCGTCAACTTTATCTTGAAGAAAAATCAACAAGATGCGAATATAGAATTGACATACAACACTCCTGATGCGTCAGCTAAAGGTGCTACGTCTAGTATTGCGATTTCCAAAGGTTTTGGCGATGTAGAAAAAGATGGTTACAACGTCTTATTCGCATATAGCCACGACGAACAGACCCAATTAGACGCAAGCGACCGCGCATTTAGTGCCAACGGCGGCGTTCAGAAGTTTGTAAATGGCGGAAAAGTTTACTCTTTGTATCAAACAAGCTCGAATTCAATTCCAGCAAATGTGACGGTAAAGGGTACTGGTTTTTCTAAGGCGTTTAACCCTGCATTAGTTAATACTGGTGTTTGCCCATCAGGAAATACATTTGTATCTGGCGTTACCTGCCGCTTTAACTTTGCAAGTACGGTAGAAGCTTTGCCGCAATTAAAACGTGATGGCTTCCTGGCCAAAGGTAGCTTCAAGATCAATCAAGATACATCGGTTTATGCAGAAGCTTTGTACTCCAAGTTCACAAGCACAGCTGCATTTGCTCCTCCTGCTCAACCACTGGGCGTTGATACAAATAGCAAACTGTACCAGCAAGAAATTGTGCCAGCGCTTATAAAATTAGGTATAGACCCAACAAAGGTAAAATCCGCAACGATGAATTTGCGTTTAGTAGATGCCGGCAGACGTACTGATGGCTGGGACACTGAAGCAAAGCATGTAGTCGTCGGTTTAGAAGGCAACGCTAAGGGGGTTGACTACAACCTGTCCTATACTCATTCTGAGAATAAAGCAACTGACAACGCTGTAGCGGGTTACACAAGTGGCGATCAGTTCGCAGCTTTATTTGCAAGCGGTGTTTACAATCCGTTTGTCGCTCCAACAGCCGCAACTAAAGCCGCTTTGGCACCAGCAGTATTGCATCAGGTGCTTGATCAAACAGTATCAAAAATTGATGTTGCTAGCGCACGTGGATCAATGGAGCTGTTTAAAGCACCAGGTGGTATGGCACAGTTAGGTTTTGGCGGCGATTTTTCCAAGCAAAGTTATGCTGATAGTCCGAGTCCAATCGCGCAAGGACCAAATGTTTTGCAACCAAACTGGACCGATACAAATATCGGTGGCGGCACTGGTGCTTTACCGTTTGACTCCTCACGTAATAGCTGGGGTACTTTTGGTGAGCTGTTGGTTCCTGTTATCAAAAATCTGGATGTAACTGCGGCTATTCGTTACGACAGTTACGACGCAGTAAAAAATAACAAAAACTTTGACGTGAACGGCAATCTTGCAGCGCCTGCAACACAAGGTAACACTGCCAGTTCATCTACTTATAAATTGGCAGTTGCATATCGCCCTGTCGATGAATTGTTGTTACGCGGCTCTTACGGAACAGGTTTTAAGGCTCCAACTTTGGCAGCTATTACAAGTCCGCTGACAAATGGCGGTTCTTCTAACTTCCATCCTTGTCCTATTACTTCTGGTCCGTTACTGCCTTTGTGCAACGGTACTGCAGAATACGGTTTGTTGTCTGGTGGTAACGCATTGACTGGTGCTTCTGGTTTAAGGCCTGAAAAGTCAACTCAGTACACCGTTGGTTTCCGTGTAGAACCGATCAAGAGTCTGTCTATTGGTTTCGATTTGTGGGACATGAAATTGAAAGATCAGATCGCAACATTGCCTGAAAGTCTGGTTTTTGATAATCCACAGACTTATGCAGCTTTGTTTTCGTCTTACTATGATCCTATCCAGAAGCAAAATGTTTTAGTCGCTGCATTAACACCATTCAACATTGCAGCTTCTCATTACCAAGGTATTGACTGGGATCATACTTTCACAACTTCGACCACTTTCGGTAAAGTAGCGCTGAACTGGACAGGTACGTATATGTTGAAGGCTGACCAAGATGTTCCTGGTTCTGGAACTGATCACGGTGTTGGACGTTTTAACTCATACAATGATGTCGTCTTCCGTGTAATTTCGAAGCTGACTGCAACTTGGAAACCAAGTGAAAAATTCTTGCATTCGTTTACTGCAAACTATCACTCTGGTTACCATGATGCACCTATCACTGCCGATAACGCAGCTGTCCGTGCAGTGAATGTAGATGGTACTTTGGGTGCTTATGTAGATTCAGTCCGTGATGTTAAGTCTTACACGGTTTTTGATTGGCAGACAAAAGCGAAGTTGACTAAAAACTTTACTTTAACTGGTGGTATCAAAAATCTGTTTAACGTAGATCCTCCGTTCTCTCAACGTATTAATGGTGGTGGTAACCAACTTGGTTACGATGGTCGTTACACAGATCCACTCGGCCGTCAATTCTACTTAGTAGGTAACTATAAGTTCTAATAGCTAGTATTGAAGAGCAAAGTTTTATTTAAAAAGCCGCTTAAAGTTTGTCTAAGCGGCTTTTTTGTGAGCCATCGTCTATAAGCAAGACTTTTATAGCCAAGCGAATTATTTTGAAAGATTTAACAAACTCTTAACCGATTAATGCTGAATTCGTTGTTTATTAAGTTTCATTAGCAAAATTATTGTCATCTCTATAATCACGAAATAATCGATTCTTTTAATATCTTCGTAAGTAAAAACAAAAACCACTTCAAATCTTTATCGCACTTATTAGGTGCCGTCTTCGTCTTAATTATTCAAAAGAATCGCACATACTCATCTCTGGTTTCCTAATCGGTTCACAAAGTATAAATCGTATTTTTTATACTGATTCTGCCTGCCTATAGGTCGTAAGGAACCACCAACCTGACACACACAGTTTTTTAATTATTTGTTAAATAATTAAAAAACTTAAAATAGTCATCTTCTTTTCCTTAAAAATACGTATGTTATTTTTGATATGTCTCTAAACAATATTGTTGTTTTTCAAGACAAAGATAAAGCGAAGTATTGACACGAATATCCCAAAAATGTTCCTATGCAATGTAAGCGTTTTGAAACGATTAGTTACATTTAGATGTTTCAAAAGGCCTCTATATTTACATCAGAATAATCAAGAAACATTTGGTTTGCAGTGTTACCACTCGCACTAATAACGCTTATTCAAATAAAAATTTGAAAAGCTCATTGTTGACTCACATACTCAGGAAATTACATGTCCAAGAAGAATCTGGTTTTTAAGAAAACGTTAGTCGCGCATGCGCTGACTGTAGCGTTTGGCGTAAGTGTGTTGGCAGTGGGTGCCAACCAAACAGCTATGGCGCAATCCAATACAGTTGGCACAGTGTATGGTAAGGTTGTTGCAGGTACAGCAACTTCCGTCGTGTTGAAAAATACCGATACCAATTTGACGCGCACCGTTACGATCGATGCAACTGGTAAGTATCAAGCAACAGCCTTACCTTCTGGTCATTACAAAGCAACTCTACTCAAAGACTCTTCTGTTCTTGCAACTACGGAATTAGACGTACTCTCAGGTCAAGGTGCAGAACCAGATTTCGGCGCCGCAGCCAATGCCGGAGTGCAATCCATTGAAGTATCTGCCCGTCGCAGCCGTATTGACGTTTCCAACTCCACAAATGGTGCAACATTTACTGCGAAAGAATTAGCAAAATTGCCAGTTGCACGCAACATTGATGCAATTATTCAATTAGCTCCAAATACAACTCGAGGAGATCCTACTTATGCGGCAGGTGCGAGTTTCGCTGGCGGCGGCGCTTCGGAAAATGCTTACTACATTAATGGTTTCCCTGTAACAAATCCATTGACGCAACTAGGCGCATCAGAGTTACCTTTTGGCGCTATCGCTCAGGCTGATATTTTGGTTGGTGGTTATGGCGTTGAGTTTGGTCGCTCTGTTGGTGGCGTGGTCAATATCACCGGTAAAAGCGGTACAAATAACTGGGAGGTTGGTGCTACAGCGTCAATAACACCTAACGCTCTGCGTGCAACTCCGCTTGATTATTATTATCCTGTGATTGGTGCTTCAAACACCAAAACTACTGATGGGACTCTCCGTTTCCGTCGCCAGGACAATTCAACAGAGCAGAAACAAGTTGGCGCCTATGTAGGTGGTCCAATTATTAAAGATAAGTTGTTCATGTTTTTGGCTGCAGAAGCGACTACAACGGATTTCGCCGGAGTATTTAATGGCAGAACATCTACTACAAATGCTGTAAACGGTTGGCAACAGCAAACAACTAAATTAAACCGTTACTACAGTAAATTCGATTGGAATATTACTGACAATCATCGCTTAGAGCTGACTGCATTGGGTGACTTGCCAAAAGTTGACAACAAATATTCTTCTTACGATTACACGACTCGCGTAGTTGGTTCAAAGATCAACTCATCCGATCACCAAGAAAATAATGGCGCGAATGGTGGCGAAGTTCAAATTTTAAAATATACCGGTAATTTGACTGATAACCTCACATTAACCGGCTCCTATGGTCAAAGTAAGGCAACACACATCTATCAGCCTGCTGGATACAACCCGAATGTATTCCAAGTAGCCGCTGATGCTAACAACCAAGTGCCTGGTTTTAACTACAACAGTCCACAAGGTTTTACTGGGAATCTACCTTCTTCTGGCTCAACAGATACAGTCAAGGCATTCCGTCTTGATTTGGAATATAAGTTAGGGCAGCATACATTGCGTGCTGGCTTGGATAATAATTCAATGACATCTTTGAATGCTGGTGACTCTGCTGCAGGTGGCGGTAACTGGACATATCTGAAGTCAACGACTCCTAACTTACCAACGGCTGTCGCCGGTGGTACGGTACCTGCATTAAGACCATATGGCGGCTTAGCAGCTCAAGGCTATTATGTAGAGAAAATTTTGAGCTCTACAGTATCTAATGCATACGCAGATCAAGCAGCGCAATATATTGAAGATCGCTTCCAAGTTACTAAAGATATACTGTTGACGGCAGGTCTGCGTAATGAGCAGTTTTCCAACTCAAATCAAGATAAAGTTAAGTACATTGAGATGAAAAACCAATTAGCACCTCGTTTTAGTGCTGCTTGGGATGTCAATGGCGATTCTTCTTTAAAGGTATTCGGAAGTGCTGGTCGTTATACAGTTCAAATGCCTACAGTTGTTGCTTTGCGCGGTGCTAACGGTTCGTTGAACACGAATCAATACTTTGCATATACTGGAACCGATGCGAATGGTGCTCCAACTGGTCTGACTCAATTGACCAATGTACTGTCTGCTAATAACGAATACGGCCAAGCAAAAGATCCTAAAGTGATTACCGCTACAGGTCTGAAGCCAAGTAATCAAGATGAAATTACATTGGGTTTCGAAAAGGCTTATTCAGCTAATTTGAATTTTGGTGCGAAAGTCACTTATCGTACCCTGCGTTCTACGATTGATGATTTCTGTGATCAACGTCCATTTGATAAATGGGCTGCACGGAATAATGTGAGTACTGCTAATTGGCAAGGTTTTGGTTGTGCATCTTTCAATCCAGGCGAAGACAACGATTTCTTAGTTGACTTCAACGATGCTAACCCAGCAACAGCACGTAAAAATTATACCAAAGTACATTTGACCGCAGCTGATCTTGGTTTCGAAAAAGCGGAGCGTAAGTACACAGCCGTAGATTTGTTTGCTGAGCATCCATATCGCAGTGGTTGGTATGGTAAGTTGAACTACACATGGTCACGCAGTACGGGTAACACTGAAGGTCAAACTTTATCTGATACTAATACTGGACAAGCTGACGTTGCAGCGACCCAAACTTGGGATTATCGTGAACTAATGTTATACGCAAATGGACTTCTGCCAAATGACCGTACTCACCAAATTAAGGCGTATGGTTTTTACGATTTGACTCCTCAATTGTCCGTTGGTGGTAACTTGTTGCTCGCTGCTGGTCGTCCACGGTCATGCCTGGGTACGAATCCTACACCGGCTGATTCGCCAAACTATAATTCAGCATCGCATTATTGCTTTGGTGTAACAGGGGCTCAAAACATCCCGTCTCCACGTGGCACTGTTGGCAACTTAGAATGGGATCGCCGTTTGGATTTGAATATTGTATACAAACCATCGTTCTTAAGTGGCTTGTCATTAAAACTTGATGTTTTTAACGTTTTTGATGCACAAACTGTACAAAAAGTGGTTGAGCGTTACAACACAGCAAACGTTCGTTATGCAATTTATGAAGGTGTCTTAAGTTACTCTGCACCGCGTAGTGCAAAACTGACAGCTGAATATAATTACAAATTCTGATTTTTAGAATATGTAACGGTATTTTTGTCTAAGTTATTTAGACATATTCTGTAGGAACAAAAAGCCCCAGAAATTTGGGGCTTTCTTGTTTGTTTTTAGATTGTAATTTGATCTCGGAATGCTTTTATAACAAGCGTTAACCTTATTTTGAAAACGCTTTAAATAAAAGCTTGTTAAGTATCAAAACAAATGAGCTTCTTGCAAAATACCCAAACCAGTAAAGTCGAGCATGGGTGTGGCCACTGTTGCGATTGGTTTTCTTGTTT